>DMKB01000081.1 GCA_003454665.1 Nitrospiraceae bacterium
GATACACACCGCGAAAACGGTCTCCACGACCCCGCGATCCTGAATCAGCTCGAGCGGTCCGTGAAATTCGCCTCGGATCTGCACATTGAAAATATGTCCGTCGGCAAGGCTTGGACCATAACGGCGATCTTGAAGGAGATACACCAGGCGCTGAACGAAAATCGTCGGGAGTTCTATGCGATTCCCCAGGACCGGAAGCTCGTGGCCCAGGAGTTTCTTCTCTTCGAGAACAGCGGTTCCGACGACCTTGAGGATGTAGTGGATACGAGCTTCAGCAAGGCGCGGTTCACCTTAAAATCGCCGTTCCATGACGCCATGGTATATAAAGTGCTGCTGGATACCGTAAAGGACCATTTCAAGAAGAACTATCCCGGCGTGACCATCACGGTTACCGGGGTCATGGCGCTGTTCACTGCGATCATTCATAACGTCGTCACCTCCATGGTAAAGAGCTACAGCTATGCCCTCTCGATTATCACCGTGCTCATGATGGTGCTCATCGGCCGGGTGCGCATCGGGATGCTCAGCATGGTGCCGAACCTCGTGCCGATCATGGTCATCCTCGGTATCATGGGGTGGCTCGGCATCTCCTTTGATCTTTCGACCATTCTTATCGGCAGCATCACCATCGGCATTGTGGTCGACGACACCATCCATTTCATGCATAATTTCCGGCGGTACGTGGAAGAGACAGGCGACGTGGCAGTCGCGGTCAGAAGGACCATGCTGACGACGGGCAGGGCCATGCTGATCACGACGGTGGTGCTCGCTTCGGGATTTTTCAATACCATGCTCGCGGAGATGAAGAACACCGCTGTCTTCGGACTGCTGACGGGCAGCGCCGTGGTCCTCGCTTTGGTGGCGGACTACTTCCTTGCCCCGGCCCTGATGACGCTGGTGTACCGGAGGAAGAAGGACGGCAGGAGGGGCGCCACCGAGATGCCATCGATATGATATTGGAAATCAGAAAAAAACTCGGGAAACTGGCAAATAAAAAAAGAGCAAAGCTCCTCCAGGGATTCTTCAAGACCGGGCCGGGAGAATACGGAGAAGGCGATGTGTTTCTGGGGATACAAGTACCGGTGCTCAGGAAACTGGCGAAGGAGTACCGTGAAATCGCGCCCACCGCGGCAGTGCAGCTCCTCAAGTCTTCAGTCCACGAAGAACGGCTGCTCGCCCTTTTTTTGCTCGTGGGAGCGTATGCCAGGGGAGACGATGCCGATAAAAAGAAGGTCTACGGGATATATATGAAAAACGTCCCTTTCGTCAACAACTGGGACCTCGTCGATCTGTCCGCCCCGCAGATACCGGGCGATTATCTGGTGCAGAGAAGCAGGAAACCGCTGTATACCTTCGCGAAGTCGAATAACCTCTGGAAGCGGCGGATTGCGATCATTGCCACGGCTGCTTTTATCAGGCAGAATGATTTTTCCGACACCCTCAGGATCTCCCGGATGCTCCTGTACGATGGTCACGATTTGATTCACAAGGCAGTGGGGTGGATGCTTCGCGAGGTCGGCAAGCGCCATCTCCTCACAGAGGAAGGTTTTTTAAAAAAGCATTACCGGAGCATGCCGCGAACAATGCTCCGGTATGCCATCGAGCGGTTCCCCGAAGCGAAACGGAAACGGT
Organism: Nitrospiraceae bacterium; assembly: GCA_003454665.1. GTDB lineage: Bacteria > Nitrospirota > UBA9217 > UBA9217 > UBA9217 > UBA9217. The sequence goes on from DMKB01000081.1 coordinate 1,633, forward strand.
ATCTCAAAGGGAGCGTCTGAAGGGACGCGGTGACGCGCGGTAGAGCTAACTATGAAGAATCGGCTATTCTTTTCAATTCTCGTTCTGCCCCTTTCCTTGTTTCTTGCGGGCGCCAGCCCGTGTGAAGCCCGCGAGAGAGGAATATGGCCGCGTATTGCCCTCTCCCTCCGGGTCGGCGGTCTTGACCGGCCGACGCATGTGACCCATGCCGGAGACGGCAGTGGCAGGCTTTTTGTGACGGAACAGAAGGGGCGGATCCTGATCGTCAGGGGGAACACCCTGCTCAAGAAACCGTTCCTCGATATACGAAGCCGCGTGGGATGCTGCGGAGAACGGGGTCTGCTGAGCGTTGCTTTTCCCCCTGGCTATAGAAAAAAGAGACACTTTTACGTAAACTATACAAACCGGTCCGGCGACACGGTCGTCGCCCGGTATCGCGTGGCAGCCAATCAGGCCAGTGCCGATCCCGTGAGCGAAGAGATCCTGCTCACGATCGACCAGCCCTACGCGAACCACAACGGTGGGCAGCTCGCCTTCGGTCCCGACGGCTATCTCTATATCGGCATGGGCGATGGCGGTTCTGCAGGAGATCCCCGGAAGAACGGGCAGAAGACGAGCACGCTCCTCGGCAAGCTGTTGCGCGTCGACGTCGAGTCACGCGGAAGGCGGTACGCAATCCCGAAGAGCAATCCCTTTTCACAGAAAAAAGGCTACCGCCCGGAGATATGGGCCCTGGGATTGAGAAATCCCTGGCGTTTTTCCTTCGACAGAAAAACCGGCGACCTCTATATCGCAGACGTGGGGCAGAATGAATATGAGGAGATTCATTTCCAGCCTGTATCCAGCAACGGCGGTGAGAACTACGGCTGGAACATTATGGAAGGAGGCCACTGCTTCAGGTCTCAATCGTGCAGCACCAAGGGCCTTGTCCTGCCGATAGCGGAGTACGGCCATTCGGAAGGCTGTTCCATCACCGGCGGCATGGTCTACCGCGGGCGGGCGCATCAATCGCTGCAGGGCATGTACCTGTACGGCGATTACTGCTCCGGTCGCATCTGGGGGCTGCGGCAGTCCGGCACCGCATGGGAAAAAGCCTTGCTCATAGACACAAGCATCGATATCTCCACCTTTGGGGAGGACGAAGCAGGGAACGTGTATGTGGCGGACCACGGCAAGGGAAGGGTGTATTCGATTGAAGCGGTGGTGAAATAAGTCCTGTTTTAAAAAGCTTTCTTTGTCACGAAGGCTCTAAGGCGCAAAGTAACCTGCATGATCGTTTAGGTGAGGATTTCTTCGTGTCTTCGTGGCTATTCTGTTCCTATGAACACATGGCGATACCTAGATAGCGGTCCGAATACGGGCGCCGTCAACATGGCCGTTGATGAGGACCTTCTCAGAAAAGCGGCCGCAGGCGACGTTGTTACGACCCTCAGGTTCTATTCCTGGGACCCGCCTGCTGTTTCAACGGGGAGATTTCAGGACCAGGGGACAGCGGTGAACGCCGGGGCCTGCAGCCGGTGCTCAATCCATATCGTACGGCGCATTACCGGCGGCCGGGCCGTACTCCACAATCATGAACTTACTTACAGCGTGGTATCGCGAACAGACAACCCGCTCTTTCCGAAGGAAGTCCTCGGTACGTACAAGGTCATTGCTGCGGGCCTCCTTGCCGGGCTCACCAACCTCGGCATTCCTGCCGAGATGGTCTCCCGCTCCGGAAGGCACGCTGCCCTCGTCAAAAAAACATCGAAAGACCCGTCCTGTTTCTCTTCTCCTTCGTGGTACGAGATCCTGGTGAAGGGTAGGAAGATCATCGGCAGCGCCCAGCGCCGGGTCCCGGGGGCCTTTCTGCAGCACGGTTCGATCCTTATAGACCATGATCCTGCAGAAGAGGCCGAAGTGATCAGCGGAGGGGGCTTGCGCGATTCGGTCACGACGATCCAGGAGGAACTCGGCAAAGAGATTTCCCTTGAAGAGGTGAAGCAGGCCTTTCTGAGGGGGTTTTCCGAGGCCCTTGCCCTTACCTTCCAGCGCAATGAACACATACAGGATCAGCATTAATCCCACCTGCTTTCCTGATTTCGAAAATAACCAATATTTTTAATTTATATTAATCAATCTATTGCAGAGAGAAAACAAATTAAATTGTTATTTACTAATATTACTTGACACGGGGCGCGGTATGCAGTAAAATATGGTTATCGCAAGTAAATCCTGCTAGCTGTTTCAGGATACCGGTGACGAGCCAACTGAAGGTACTGCCAAGAGATCGTTTTTAGCGTGTGGTTCGCAATACATCTCTTATCCATAGCAATGGTTTAGGTGCAGATTCTTTTTAAGCGGAGGGAGTGTTCATCATGTTTGAATTGGAAAGAAATGCCGTGACCGGTGTCGAGAGTGATGCAGGAAAACGTCCGATTGGTGAGATGCTGCTGGAGGGTGAACTGATCATACCCCATGACCTTGAGTTTGCCCTGGAACAGCAGAAATACAGCAAAGAACCACTGGGAGAGATCCTGGTGCGCATGGGCGCCCTGAATCAGAGCGACCTGGACGCTGTCCTTGCTCAGCAGGGCACGTTATTCACTTTCTCCTCGTAATACCATAAAGCTGCGGGTTATCAATGGCAGGTCATCACAGAGTCCACTAGGAGGACCTGCCATTGGTTTCCTGCTCGTGCCTCCGTTGCAACGACTACAACCGCTCGTTTGTTCGTCCTGCCTGAGTCTTCAGGAAAAGATATCTCCTCACTCTTTTTGCTTGTTATGCAGTGTAAATAATGACGATCGTCCCGCCTTCATTCGTACAATGCATGATTGCGGCGGGATCGGAATCCGTCGGGATGATCAGTAAATTTGTTTACGTGCTGTTCCGGCTGACAAATGCCCTGCGAGTTCATTCAGGGCCATGGGGGAAAAAAAACTTCCTGCTCTTCTTGCACTCACGATTATTTTCAGCTAAAATTCAAGACAATGTTAAAAAAGGCCGTGCGTCGCCTGATACGGCACATGATCTCTTCCCCTGTCCTGCTGAGATTATGTTGTCGGAAACGGGCGTGGAACGGAGTGGGGAGAAGGCAGGGCTGATGAAGGAAGTATTCTTTTGTATTTACGAAGTGGAACGGAAACCTTCGGTATGACGGGAATAACTATACGGGCAGCCATGATTCTTGTTCTGGTTCTCCCCGTTGTCCTCCTCTCCTGTTCGCACGGTGGCGGGCCGGCCGTTGAAGCCGTCAAGGATCGTATCGACCGGGGGCTGCTGAAAGGGGCATGGGCTTCCGGGAGAGCGGCATACGATTTTCTTATTGAAGACGATACGATCCAGTACGAGTATGATACGGGAAAACGTCCCTACCGGCTGAAGAACGATGTGATCATCGTGGACCACGGGCCGGACCTCGGAACGCGGAAGAGCAGGATCATTGAATTAACGTCCGATACCCTCATCCTGCAGGATATCGAAACGGAGAACACCGAAATGTTCAAGCGGAGGGAATAAGTCCTTGGAGAACGGCGAACGAACCGTATTCCCTCGTATTATTTTCTTACTGTCCTGCCTTCACGTCGCTCATCTGCGTCATCCGCGTCCAGCCTTCCCGGGTCCATGAGGCGTCAATATGCATCTGCTCTGATTCGTCGGTTAAAGAAAATCCGCATTTTTTGGCGAAGTAGCGGTGAAATGCCAGGCTGGGGGTGAGCTCGGGATGGAAAACCGTTGTGAGGACGCCCTCGCTTTCGGCCGCCGCGATGTAATCGTCAAGGCGGAGCAGCACCTCAACGTCCGGCCCGACCCGGATAATCTTCGGCGCCCGGATGAACGTCAGGGGTATCGCGTCGGGCGCCACTTGCACGATGATCGCTTCGGTTGTAAAGCTGTCCATCTGGCTGCCGAAGGCATTGCGTTGGATGGTGATGTCGATAAGCCCCAGACAGGCGGATTACCCCTCGATTTCCCGGGCCAGCAGGATTGCCCCGGCACAGGTACCCCACAGCTTGAGACCTTTCCCATGTTCGCGGACAAGCGCGTCGTCGAGGCCGGAGAGATGGAGCAACCGTTGCAGGCAGCTCGTTTCGCCTCCCGGGATGATCAGGCCGGCCAGGCCGGCAACATCACCGGCCTCTTTCACGCGCCTGCCCGGAACCCCGATGCGCTGCAAGTGGTCGAGGTGTTCCTGCACGCCTCCCTGCAGGTCGAGTACGCCGATCAACAGGGGTGAATTATTTGCGGCAGGTATATTCTTCATCGAGCGCGGCAGCACGGTCGTGTCCCTTCCCTCTAATGCCCTCTGCCGGCCAGCAGCTCATGCTCCGGGATGGCGCTGATCTCGAGTCCGGGCATGGCCTCTCCCAGGTTCATGGAGGCATCGAGCAGCTTCTCCGCGTCATGGAAGGAAGCCGTCGCCTTTACGATCGCCCGGGCCCGCTTGTCAGGATCAGTGGATTTGAAAATGCCGGAACCGACAAAGACGCCGTCACACCCGAGCTGCATCATCAGCGCGGCGTCTGCAGGCGTAGCAAGCCCACCGGCGGCAAAGTTGACAACGGGCAAACGGCCCACCTTCTTGACTTCCAGAGCCAGTTCATAGGGGAGGCCGTTGGCCCTGGCAAATCCCGTGACTTCCTCTATGGGCATTTCCGCCAGCTGCCTGAGCTCACGATTCATCGTACGCATGTGCCTGACTGCTTCCACCACATTGCCGGTCCCGGCTTCCCCCTTGGTCCGGATCATGGCAGCGCCTTCGGCTATCCGCCGCAGGGCTTCGCCCAGGTTCCGTGCGCCGCAGACAAAGGGTATATCGAATTTCGTCTTGTCGATGTGACATTCTTCATCGGCAGGGGTCAGGACCTCACTCTCGTCGATGTAATCGACCTTGATCGCCTGAAGGATCTGGGCCTCTACAAAGTGTCCGATGCGCGCCTTGGCCATGACCGGGATCGTGACGGCATTCTTGATTTCCTTTATCAGAGCCGGCTCACACATCCGCGCAACGCCACCCTCTTTGCGAATATCCGCGGGGACCCGTTCGAGGGCCATGACCGCAACGGCGCCCGCTTCCTGGGCAATGCGTGCCTGTTCCGGATTCGTCACATCCATGATCACGCCGCCCTTCAGCATCTGGGCGAGCTGAGCATTGAGTTGATATCTTTTTGTGTCCACGTTCTGTTCCCTCCTCCTTGGATTCCGCTCTTGTTCTTTGTCCCCCGCCCGTCTCATCCCGCTCGAGCGGTGAGAGGCTTCACTAAAGCTCCCATTATACAGCGAAACCCGACAGGAGGCAAATCAAACATCAAGAAAGCTGGCGGCATTCCATACCGTGATTCGCGGGATGGCCCGGGCCTGTTCCCGATCGTGGTCCGTCGTATACCCCCAGCCGGCAAGGTACAGGAGAATATGGTCCAGACTGCTTCTCGATGCAACGCGCATGAGCGTTTGGAGCCTGTCCTCGACGAAATGGAACCGTGCTTCCCGGAATGCAGGCCGTTGTGACAATTCATCAAGGATATCTTCCTTTGATCTACCGGTATCGAGCCCGAAAATATGGCTGCCGGGCAGTCGAATGGCACGGGAGTCGATGAGCGTTCTGACGAACCGTTCCTCCTTGGTGGTCAGGATAAAGACGGGATCATGCTCTGCTTTTGCCGTGAACGCATCGAGAACGCCGGGATAGAAAGAATGGCGTCCAAGCCAGTCATCCACGTCCCGGTCAATCCAGTCGCTCCGGGCCTGGCTGACCAGGCGGGCCACATCGTCAGACGAGCAGCCCCTCTCCTCGATGATGCGGGCACAGCGCTCGGAAAATTCGCGCTCTATGGTCTCGTCATCCATGCTATCATGAATCAGGCGCATGAGAAGAACGGCTTGATAGCCCGTTTCGATGACGGGCCGGAGTTTTCGGAACCGGCCAAGATATGCCGCGGGCGGTTCCGGTCCCTGCCAGTCGGGCCAGAGCCGGCCACCGGCGCGCCACGCCGTTGTTCCCGCTTCCCCCGCACTGTCGCAGAGCACGCCGTCGAAGTCGATGGCGAAAACGTTCTGTATCGTCTGCCTATTTTGCATAAGATTACGGGGAGGGAAGCATGCGCCTTCGCTGTTGGGACGCGGCTCCGCGCAACGTGATCGCAATGGTTACGTGGTCCCCGGATGAGCACTATAAGAAAAAACAAGCTTGACTGTCAAGGAGAAAGGCGGCCAGGTCATTCTCAACCATGGCAATCATGTTTACGGGGAATGTCTGTCTCGTCAGGCCTCTCTAACGCGCCGCGTGTTCCTCTTTCCTTTACATTCATTCCCCCATATGTTAAAAGTAGTATGGAGTCATCCGTATCGCGAATACCGCCGCTCGACAGAAGGAGAAAAGGACGGAGCGCACGTGAGCTTACGATCACTGCGTCATCCCTGCCCCGGCAGACGTCCTTTTTGATGTCCATTGGTAATCCTGAAAAAATCAACCCCGGAAATGACGCCCTATGCCCGTGCCCCCGTCGTGTATCGCGAACAGGGATCGGCGCCGTGCCGTACCTGTTCGCGCCGGTATCGGCATCGACTACTCCTGCCTGTCCTGGTGGTCGCGATGTTCCTGATGCTTCTGCTGCGGCCGCCGTCCATCCGCGGCTCCGAGGATTTTACCGGCCTGACCGTTACGAGCATCACGCTCAAGGACGACCGCGGGAATCCGTGGCCGCGGCCCTGGCAGCTTTTGCCGCTCCTCGACGTGGAGCCAGGGGACCCTTTTTCGTATCGCACGGTCCGGAAGGGGATCGAGTATCTCTATTTCAAGGGGTTATTCAAGGACATTCGCATAGAGGGTTTCCGCGCCGGAGACGGCGTGCGGCTCGAGTACATTCTCGTGCCGATCGTTGTTGCGCGCGAGATCGTGATCACCGGGAACAAGGCGATAGGGACAAGGCAGATCAGGGACATCACGGACCGCTACGAAGGGAAAGAGGCGCACGATGACAACCTGTTCAGCCTGAGGCTGGACATCACGGCCCTCTACCATGGAGAGGGTTTTTTTGATGCACGATTGAAACTTCTGCATGAGAAGACGGACGACCCCTACCGGGTGATCGTGCATGCAGAGATCGATGAGTCCATGCCGACGATCATACAGGAAATCCGCTTTGTCGGGAATACGGTTTTTTCCGGCAAGGAAATGCTTCGCATGATGGGGAGCAAAAGAGGCGAACCCCTCCGGAGAGACCAGCTCCTGGACGTTGATATGAAAGCCCTCGCGCGGGCGTACACGAACGCCGGCTACCCGTCGGCCAAGGCGGATATCGTGGGTATGCGTTTCCGGGAAAACAAGGCCTATCTGACCATTTCCGGGAATGAGGGCCCAAAGGTGGCGGTGACCTTCTCCGGCAACCGGAAGATCAGCTCACGGCGTCTGAAGCGCAACCTTCTCATTTGGTCGGAGCGCGATGTTTCCGATTCGGTGATCGAGAGCAGCGTGGAAAAAACAAAAAACTTGTACCGGGAAAACGGCTATCCCGACGTAACGGTGGAGGCGCGGAAACAAGAAGGTCCCGGTCGGCTCGATCTCGCATTCTTGATCGAGGAAGGCAAGCGGGTCGCTGTCGACGATATCGTGATCACGGGTAATACCGTGTTCTCGGCAAAGGCGATCAAAAAACAGATGTCCCTGAAGGAATCAGGCTGGTTCAGCACGAACCCGTACCGGAACGACCTGCTCGAAAAAGACAGAGACAATATCATCGATTATTACCGTGATGCAGGCTATCTGGACATACGGATTGAATCGACCGTAACGAGGAACGAGGAGGGCGACGGGGCGACGGTGACACTCCGGATATCGGAAGGAACGCAGACTACCGTCGGCATCATATCGATCGAGGGAAACACGGTTTTTACTTTCGCCGAGCTGCTGGAGCGGTTGCGTTTGAGACTTGGCAAGCCATTCAGCGAGCGGCTTCTGCGGGAGGACCGGTATGCGCTCCTGGCGGCCTATTCGGGCCGGGGGTATCTTTACGCCGATGTGCGTGTGGAGACAAAACCCGTTGAGCAATCCGTTGATATCCTGTACAAGATAACGGAAGATGCGCCGGTCAGGATCGGAAAGGTGATCCTGCGCGGCAACGAACAAACGAGGGATAGGGCGATCCTGCGGGAATTGCTCGTCGAACAGGGTGACCCCTACGATTACGGCGCTGTTTTGAAAAGCCAGCAGCGGATATACCGGTTCGGGTATTTCGGAAGAGTCAAGTTCGAACCGGTCCGGCCGGGAAAGAAAGAGTATGTAAAAGACATGATCCTTACGGTTCAGGAACGGCCGGCCGGGGCAGTGGTGTTCGGCTTCGGATACGGCAATCTTGACCGGTTCCGGGGCTTTTTTGAAGTTTCCCACCGGAACCTTAGAGGACGCGCACGCTCCGCAAGCCTCCGGTTCGAAGGAAGCGATATTCTCGAACGAGCAATTGTTAATTACCGTCAACCCTGGTTCCTGAATCGCCGGCTGGAGAGCAACGCGAGCCTCTCCTGGTCCGATGAGAAAGAGCTGAATATTGACACGCGTGAGATTTATTACCAGACGCGCAAAACCGCGGCGACCTTCGGTGTGGATAAGGCGTCCGACGGTTTCCGGACGTCGCTCACCTACCAGTATGAAAACGTGGATAACTATAACGTGGACCCAGCGGCAATCTTGACACCGGAAGACGAAGGCCGCGTTCGCGTCAGCAGTCTGACGCCCGGTCTGACCTGGGACCTTCGCGACAACCCCCTGAATCCCCATCGGGGATCCCTCCACGGGGTGGCGCTGAAAGAGGCGCTGTCCGTCCTCGGCTCCGAGGCTGCCTTCAACAAGCTTACGGTCCAGACCAGCTGGTACTTCCCGGCGGGAGAAGACCTGGTGATAGCCCTGTCGGCACGGGCCGGCATGGCCAGGCCGCACGGCAAGACGACAGACGTTCCCCTGCACGAACGGTTCAAACTGGGAGGCGGTTCTACGGTACGGGGGTACAAGGAAGACCTCGTCGGGCCACCCGGTCCCCCGAGCGTCGACGACCTCGTTCCGACGGGCGGATCACGCATGGTCTTGTTCAACGCGGAATTCCGCATCCACCCGGGAAGCGGATTCGGGCTGGTGCTCTTCAGCGATGCCGGAAATGTTTGGGATAAAACCCAAAAGATCGACCTCGATGATCTGCGGGCTTCCTACGGCGCCGGCATACGGCTCAATACGCCCGTCGGGCCCTTTCGGCTCGACTACGGCCAGAAGATCAACCGGCAGTCGGGCGAGAGTCCGGGTGAGCTGCACTTCAGACTGGGGCACGCCTTTTAGATACCAAAGAATGATATTCACATCTTTGCCCTATGATATACTCTAATCATGGAGACTCGTCATTGCCGGAACGTTCCGACAGCAGGCGAAGATATGCGGCAGGGGTAGTCAAGAGCAGCGAGGGAAGGCAAAGGACCGTTTTTGTTTCTGAATCGAAGGGGCGATAATCGCGTTTTAACCATAAGCTGAACGTGAAAGAACAGCAACGAAAGCAGACATCGCGAATTCCCGCTTCTCCAGCTCTCCTGATGCTCTTCAAGATTGCCGATGTTTTTTCATCGCCTGCGTACGACAGGAATCAGCTTTTCCCCGAGGAGGTGATGAACAATGAAGGCACTGATCATCAGCGCTGACAATTTCGAGGATACGGAGTTGCTCGTTCCTTTCTACCGGTTTCAGGAGGAAGGAATTGCAGTGGATGTTGCTTCCCTCAAAAAGGGAATGATCACGGGCAAGCATGGGTACGCGGTGGAGGCGAACAAAACGCTGGATGAAATAACTGCGGATGAATATGACATTCTCATCCTGCCAGGAGGCAAGGCGCCCGGGACGGTGAGAAAGCAGAAAAAAGCCGTCGAGATCGCACAGCACTTCTTTCAGGAGAACAAACCTGTTTCCGCCATCTGCCACGGCCCGCAGACCCTGATTACTGCGGGACTGCTGAACGGCAGGCGCGCGACGAGTTACCGGTCCGTGGCGCAGGAGATGAAAGAGGCAGGCGCGCTCTATGAGGACA
>DMKB01000030.1 GCA_003454665.1 Nitrospiraceae bacterium
CGAAGGCCCCCGGGTATCCATTTTTAAAAACCGCGGGAATGTGATCCTCGTAAAAAAGGGCAACCCAAAAAATATCCAATCGATCTGGGACCTGGGACGGGTCGACGTACGCGTCGTCACGTCCAATCCCTACCAGGAACCCGGTAGCTTCGGTAATTACCGGGACAGTATCTACAACATCGCCCTGAACGATCCGGCCCATCCCCCCGAGCATGCCGCCCGCCTCTTCAACGCCATTTTCAACAACACAACCGTGCGGGGCAAATGGCTCTCCGGTACCCGCATTCACCACAAAGAGGTCCCCTACTCCATAGCCTATGGTCATGCCGATGCAGGCTTGCTGTTCTACCACCTTGCTGTTCACGCCGTGCGCACATTTCCCGATCTCTTCACGATTGTACCGCTGGGGGGCACAATACGAGACCCTGTTCCGCTCGCGGGCAACAAGGTCGGCGAACTCTTTGCCATTCGTATCATCGGCCCATGGAGCCCAGCGCAGAAAGAAGCCCGGGAGCTGCTCATGAAGGCCCTGCAGACCGATGTTTTCACAACGATCCTTCACAACCACGGCCTCGACCGTCCCTACTATCCCTACCCCTGAGCCTTTTCACGGCAGTCAGCATATGCCCGCACCGGCGATCGATCCTGCATTGCCGGTGCGGGCTGTGTTTCCTAGGGCCTGATGGCCGATTCCTGATGCCAGATTCTCGATGCCGGATGCAAGACAGCCGATCAGCGTTTTCTGTTGCTTCAGTCTGTCTTCTGTTGTCTCATGTCTGTCATCTGTCTCCTGTTTGCTGTCTCCTAATTACTTCGTAATTATTTCTATCGGATACTCCATGGTTCTCCAGCCTTTCATATGGCCTTCGAGGGAGTATACATTATCATAGCCAAAGAGGAAGAGGGTAAAGCCGGCAATACCCGCCCGCGGGCCGTGCTCGCAATAGAGGACGACCGGGTCTTTCTTCGGAAACCCGGCATGACTGAGGCCCGACCTGATCGAATAAAAAGGAATATGCACTGCCCCCGGCACGTGATCGCGGTCGTATTCGCCTTGGGAGCGAACATCAACGACGAGAGGCGGATTCTCCGTCTGCAATTGCCGCAAGAGCTCGTCACGCGTGATGCCCGCTGCGCAGCCAACAGTGGTGATCAACATCACCAGGAAGAGGGCGGAGAAGATACGTGACCTATATCGAGGCAAGGAGATCATCTATGACCACCTGAATAAGGCTAGAGATCAGGATATACTTCGCTTATACTATCCTTTGAGGGGAGGGTCGTTTTACTGTCGCTCCGCCACGCCCGCGTTCTTTCTGAGAAACTCGATCAGGACCGGGTTGACAAGCTCGGGGTTCTCATAGTTCAGATTGTGCCCCGCCCCGTCGAGGGCATGGAACTCTGCATGGGGGATGGCCGCTGTTACCTTCCCGCTGTGCGCGAATGGCAGTACCTCGTCCTTGCGTCCCCAGAAGAGAAGCACTGGTTTGTTCTGCGCGCCGACGCTCTGATAAGCCTCGGCCAGGCCGAAGAGGTCCATGTGCCGGAGCGTCGACAGGAGGGCCCGGTGAAAACCCTTGTACTGCAACGGGACATTGAACTTCTCTTCGAACTCCGGAAGCTTATCGGGGTCCACGAAGGACTCTTTCACATCGGCCAGGACAACGGGGTCGCCGAGCATGGCAATGAGTATCTCTCCGATGACCGGCATCCTCACCAGAGTGATGGCAAAGGGAATGTCGACGGGAAATCCTGCCGGGGCCACGAGGGACAGTGTGGTCACCATGCCGGGATGGCGGTCCGCAAAGGTGACGGCCACGGCGCCGCCCATGGAGAGGGCCACGAGATGGACAGGCAACGGCACATCGAGCTTCCGGAGCAGTTCGAAGAGCTGCCCGTCGAAAAGTTCCTGGTCATAAGTCGCTTTCGGCCGGTCGGAAAAGCCGCGGCCGTAATGGTCGTACCGCAGCACGCGGAAGCCGGCGCCGGCGAGAGCGGCGAAATTATGGTCCCAGATGAATGAGGGCGTGGCAAGCCCGTGAATCAGCACCACGGCCGCCCCGCTCTCAGGACCGGCAAACTCGTAGTGCACCATGCCGCGGGACAACTGCACGAACTCGCCGGAGGCAAGCTTCCGGGCCTCGTCATCGAGTGGTTTCTTGAATGCTACGGAACAGCCGGAGGCGCAAAGGACGGCCAGGCCAGCCGCCAGGAGCGCGTAGAGAATCGCGGGTCGACGACGATCTTTTCTCATGTCCATCCTCCAGACTAACCTTGTAAGCATGATTCTTCTCACACAAGAGAAAAATACTATCTCGCGCAAAGCCGCCAAGGACGCAAAGAAAAGAATTTAGGCAGGATTCAGATTGAAGCTTCCATCTGTGGTCTGCTGTCTCGCGTCTGTCATCTGTATCCTGACTACTGTCTACTGTTTACTATCTCCTGCCTGTCTCTGCTTCACACCTTCTCCAGCGCCTGATTCAAATCGTCCATGAGATCGGCGACGTCCTCCAGTCCCAGGGCGAGACGGACGAGGTTGTCCACCATGCCGATCTCGCGGCGGTGCTCCTCGGGATAGTCGAAGAAGGACATGGTCGACATCTGGGTGACCAGGCTTTCGCTGCCGCCGAGGCTGGGCGTGATCAGGAAGAGCTCGAGGCTGTCGATGAATTGCCTCGTTTCTTTGTCGCCGCCCTTGAGCAGGAAGGTGACCACACTGCCCGAGCCTTTCATCTGGTCTTTCGCGATCCCATGGTCCGGGTGGGACGCGAGGCCGGGGTACCATACCTTCTCGATCTTGGGGTGCGACTCGAGCATCTGCGCCACGGCAAGGCCTGCGTTGTTGTGCTGCTCCATACGCAGGGCAAGGGTCTTGAGGCCCCGTTCGAGGAGAAAGCAGGTGACCGGACCAGGCACGGCGCCGATCATCCGCTGCATCTTGTAGAGGTCGATCAGCAGGCCGTGCTTGCCGAGGCTGACGCCGGCGAGCAGATCGTTGTGGCCGCCGAGATACTTGGTGGCCGAGTGGATGACAATGTCCACGCCCATGTCCAGGGGCTTGATATTGTAGGGCGTGGCAAGGGTGGCGTCGATGACGGTCATGACCTTGTGCCGCCGGGCGACCTTCACCACTGCCGGGAGGTCCAGGCAGCGAAGGTAGGGATTCGTCGGTGATTCGGTGAAGATGATGTTGGTTTCAGGTCTGATCGCCTCTTCGATTGCCGATGCCGAGGGGTCCACGAGCGAGAACTCGATGCCGAACTTGGCCAGAAGGTTCGTGGCAAAGTCGCGCGTCTGCCGGTAGCAATCATTGGTGAAGATGATATGTCCTCCGGGCCGCATGTAGGTCATGAGCGTCAGGATCACCGCAGCCATGCCCGTGGAAAACAGAATCGCCCGCTCCGCGCCTTCGACGGCGGCGAGCTTGCGCTCGGTCTCTTCCTGGGTGGGATTGCCGTAGCGGCCGTACTCGTGCTCGCGCACAACGCGGCCCACTCCCTTTGCCTTCATGAACTCGTACACCTCAGCGGTGGTGTCGAAGTAGTAGTTGGACGTATGAACGATGGGGGTGGACACGGCGTAGTGGGCCTTCGGCAGGCGGCCCGTGCCGTGGATGGCGAGGGTGGCGGGATTCCAGTTCCTGCTCTTCGGCGATTTCTTAGACATCTGCAGTTCTCCTCTTCTCTAATGCCTGGTCGAGGGCTTTCTTGACGGCGTCAACGCTCGGTGGCAGCTCTATGGGTTTATTTGCGTACTGACAGGGGAAGTCCAGCTTCTCTTCGTGATAGGCGACCTTGAAGTCCGTGAACTTCAGCCCGTGGGCCGTGGAGATGACCACGACGTGCTCTGACCGGTCGATTTTCCCGGCCTTGAGCAGCTTGATCAGCCCTGCCAAGGCCACGCCGGTGTGCGGGCAGTTGAACATGCCCGTGGTATCGCCGAGGGCGGCAGCATCGGCCAGCTCCTGCTCCGTGGCGTCCACAACCACGCCGTTGAATTGCTTCAGTGTGCGGACGGCCTTCTCGACGCTGACGGGATTGCCGATCTGGATGGCATTGGCAAGGGTCATTTCGGCCTGCATGGGCTCGAAGGTCTCGAAGTTCGCGAGATACGAACGGTAGAGCGGGTTGGCGCGCTCTGCCTGGGCAACGACAATGCGCGGCAGCGAGGAGATCAGGCCCAGGTCGCGCATCATGAGCAGGCCGCTCCCGAGGGCCGAGACATTCCCCAGGTTGCCCCCGGGGATGATGATGACGTCGGGCGTCTCCCATTCGAACTGCTGGACGATCTCGATGCCCACGGTCTTCTGGCCCTCGATACGCAAAGAGTTCATGGAGTTGGCCAGATAGATCGTCTGGTCTTTCGTGATTTCCTGGACGAGGCGCATGCAGCCGTCGAAGTCCGTGTCGAGGGACAGCACCAGCGCGCCGTTGGCGATGGGCTGGACGAGCTGGGCGATCGAGATCTTGCCCTTGGGAAGAAGCACGATTGACTGGATACCGGCAGCGGCGCAGTACACGGCCAGTGCCGCCGAGGTGTCGCCCGTTGATGCGCAGGCCACGGCCTTGATCGGAACGCCTTCGCTGACCATCTGCTTCACCTGCGACACCAGCACGGTCATGCCGAGGTCCTTGAAAGATCCGCTGTGGGAGTTGCCGCAGAGCTTGATCCAGAGATTGTCCACACCGATCATCTTGCCGAACCGCTCAGCCCAGAACAGGTTGGTTCCGCCTTCGTAGAGCGACACGACGTTGTCGTTGTGGATCTGCGGCAGGACCCATTCCTTTTTGCCCCAGACACCAGAACCGTGGGGCCACTCCGACGACTTGTAGCGGTCCTCAAAGAGCTTCATCCACGCCTTGGCGTCACGCCGGGCGAGGGCGTGGACGTCGTGCTGCACTTCCAGCAGCGAATCGCACTTCCGGCACCGGTAGATGATGGTGTTCAGCGAATACTGCTCTTTGCACTGCTCATTGATACATTGATACCACGCTCGGTATGGCATAGGACCCTTTCTACAGGAGTGGGGAATCAGCTATCAGCTATCAGGAAAAGGATAGCAGAATATAGTAGTCAGCATACAGTAAACGGTAGACAGGCATCGGGAATCTGGTATCAGACATCCGGTGTCGCGCATT
>DMKB01000016.1:0-15278 GCA_003454665.1 Nitrospiraceae bacterium
CGGTTTAGGCTGTTCCCCTTTCGCTCACCACTACTTAGGGAATCACTTCGTTTTCTTTTCCTGACGCTACTGAGATGTTTCAGTTCACGTCGTTAGCCTCCTTGTCCTATGAATTCAGACAAGGATATCTTGGATTTACCAAGACGGGTTTCCCCATTCGGACATTTCCGGATCAAAGCTTGATTGACAGCTCCCCGGAACTTATGGCAGCCTTCCGCCTCCTTCATCGCCTCTTGATGCCAAGGCATCCACCAAAAGCCCTTTTCAATTAACCGTAATTTAGATTACCTGACAAAGGTATTTAACCTACGAAAATTTCAAAGAACACAAAATTTTTTACAAAACTACTCTTCCTTGAAAGGATATTATACGAGAAAAAAAATTAAAATTTATTATATGATTAGACTTGGTGGAGATGAGCGGATTCGAACCGCTGGCCTTCCGCGTGCAAAACGGACGCTCTACCAACTGAGCTACACCCGCGTTCAGAATGTGAAATATAACAAAGTGGTATGAAGTTGTCAACCGAAAAGTAGGATGTGGCTTCGGAGAACGCCTATCTTCGGCGATGCACTGCATCCTGCAGTATGCCTCATTCCCCGGATTTGTGCGCCTTGAAGCTGAAGCCTCCTTACTTTTGCCGCACGGCACAGATGAAAAATAATGTCATGACGTACTGAGTGCAAAAAGGCTGCTATTCTGTTAATCCTGTCGGAAGGAATTGTTGGGTTTTCCTGGTTAGAGAAAAGAGCGCGCGATCGCTCTCTTTTCCTGTCCGGTTTTCTGCTTATTGACTGCGACCGATGACTGTGGTAACGTATCTCATCCCTAAAAAAAGTCACAATGGAGGTTTAGCGAAAACCATGAACACCATCAAAACAGTCGGATTGTTGACCTTGCTGACGGTAATCCTCATATTCGCCGGCGGGGCCTTCGGCGGCAAGACGGGAATGATCTACGCCTTTGTTTTAGCCATGATCATGAACTTCGGTTCCTACTGGTTCAGCCACAAGATCGTCCTGGCCATGTACCGCGCGCAGCCCGTAAACGCAACGCAGGCGCCTGAACTCTATGCTATCGTCCGGAACCTGTCGCAGAAGGCGGGCATGCCCATGCCGCAGGTCTACATCATGCCGAACGAGACGCCGAACGCCTTTGCCACGGGCCGGAACCCCGAGCACGGCGTCGTTGCCGTGACGCAGGGTATCATGCGGCTCCTGTCCAGGGACGAGTTGGAAGGCGTCATCGCCCATGAGCTTGCCCATATCAAACATCGGGACATCCTCACCGGCACGATCGTGGCTGCCATTGCCGGCGCCATAAGCATGCTGGCGTACATGGCGCAGTGGGCCATGATCTTCGGCGGCGGCCGGAATGATGATGGAGAAGGAAATCCCCTGGCAGCTCTCGTCATGATCATCGTGGCGCCCATCGCCGCCATGCTGGTGCAGATGGCCATATCCCGCACCAGGGAGTACGAGGCCGACGCAGGCGGCGCTCGGCTCGCGGGAAATCCCCAGGGCCTGGCCAATGCGCTTCAGAAACTCGAACAGGGAAGGCAGGTCATCCCTATGAAGAACGCCAAACCGGCAACAGCCCATATGTTCATCGTGAACCCGCTGTCAGGGAAGGGGATGGCGCGCCTCTTCAGCACCCACCCGCCCCTGGCTGAGAGGGTGCGAAAACTGCGCGAGATGGCGCGAGGGTAAGTCCTGACAATGCACCTGCAGCAGAACGTATACCGGCAGTGAAGAGATACTGCCGGGTATTTTTTTCTTTTCTATCTCTAAAATTATGATTGGAGATATTCTAGTACTAAAAATTGACATTCCCACAAATATTTGCTATATATTGAATTGGATGAAAGGTCATAAAATAGTTGCGGCAATGCGCAACTATTCGGGAAACGTGAACGAATGAATGATTGATAGGTTCGTTCGACGCCGCGCGAGCGAGCCATAAAGGAGGAATCTTCTATGTTCAGAAGGCTTTCCATTTCCAAGCGTTTTGGCCTGATCCTGTTCATGATCCTGATTATCACCCTCCCCCTCGTTGTCGTCACCATGCACTACTTCTTTTACGAGAACGCCAAACGTGAAGTTGAGGAAAAGGCGGTCCTTGCCATGAGCTCCATGCTCTCCATCAAGAAATACATCGGCGGCGAACTCCGGCCGATCGTACAGAAGACCATACCCGGCAAATTCGTGCTCGAGGCGACGTCGGGATTCTACATCATCCGTAAAATATCCTATCATCTCCAGAAGTTCCAGCCCGATTACATCTACAAGCAGGCCACGGACAATCCGCTCACCCCCGTGAACCGGGCCGATTATTTTGAAGAAAAGCTCCTGCGGAACTTCCAGAAGGACCCGGAACTCAAGGACCAGCGGGGCCTGAAAACAGAGGGGGGGCAGCCGTTCTACTTCATAGCAACGCCCGTCAGGGTGGACAGGAAAGGGTGCATGAAGTGCCACGGCGACAAAACAAAGGCGCCGAAGCCGATTCTGGCGAAATACGGCGCGGAGTCGGGCTACGGCTATGAAATGAACACCGTCGTCGGGACGAATATCATCTACGTGCCTGCGTCGGTGCCCCTGAACATCGCCTACCGTTCCACCGCCATGGTGGCTGTCGTGTTCGTGGCCCTGTTCTTCATTCTTTTCGTCGTCATCAATACCCTGATCCGCAGAAGCATCATTCGTCCCATCGAGAGCTTTGTCGATGTCGCGGACCAGGTGAGCAAGGGAAAATTCGACAACAAGTTCGAGATAGACACGAAGGATGAACTCAGGACCCTTGCCGACGCCTTTACGCGGCTCAAAACCAGCCTGGTGATGATGATGGACATGGTAAGGAAATCGGGGAATAAGTAATGAAAACGAACCTCGGCGACGTCCTTGAGGAAATCAGCAAGGAAAAGAAAACCGGCATCCTCTCGGTGAGCGTCAAGAACGATAACTGCCTGTTCAAGGTTTTCTTCCGGGCGGGCATGGTGTACCACATGACCCACGGCACCTGCCGTGACTCGGAATGCCTGAACAAGATCCCGGGCCTCGACCTCGACGCCTGTTTTTTCATGAACGGGGCCCAGGTGGACATGAAAGCCGCCGACATACCCGGGACAAAGGACATCATCGCCGAGGCCAGGCAGGCACGGAAAATGGTGGAATGGGGAGCGCTTGCAGGCGACGCGTCGGACAACGGAACGGGCGCCGCCCAGAAGACCGTTGCCGCAGCCCTCATCGCCCAGATGGAAGAGGAACTGTTGAATATCGCCGGGCCCGTGGCCGGCATGGTCCTCGAGGCTGCCTACGGATCGTGCAACCTCAGAAAAGACGCGCCCATCACCAGCGGTGAATTCAGACGCCTGGTCCAGATAATCAGCGAGAAGCTACCCGAGGAACAGAAGGGCATGTTCCTCCTGAAGTTCATGGGGTGAGTGCGCCGGCAGAACGATCCCGAAGTAATCCCCGCCTTGTTATTGTTACCACCTGTCAAAATCTTTACCACAGATGGCCTAGAGACAGAGGCGGCCACTCGTAGCCTAAAGTCAGAAGCGGCCACTCGTAGCCTAAAGTCAGAAGCGGCCACTCGGGACTCAGAGAAGTTCTTAAATTATAACACCGTAAACGCTTTTTTGCTTCTTCTCCCTCTGCGAACTCTGCGGTTCAATCCCTTTCATCATTTCATACTATTCAGTGCATCAGGATTGCAGGGGAATGCCCGGCTGGGCGGTGACACTGCAGGAAAACCCCGTTACAATCCTCTTGAAATTCTTACAGCCCTGTGTTAATGTATTTTATACTATTTCAGTCCTTTCAAGTACGTCATCCAAACCAGGCAGCAATATGCTCCAGACACTACCCATCAGAAGGGGGGCATCGGTTTGCGCTACCGCTACATCGCTTACAAATATTCGAGGAAGACAACGACGGACAGCGCACTCCAGAACATGTGGGAATCCCTGGGCTCCTGGGCGCTTCCCTCCGCCACCGTATGGAGGCCGCCCACGGACGTGTACGAGACACGGGAGAACCTCCTCATCCTCATGGAACTGGCGGGTGTGACGGAAGAGGACATGTCGGTGACCCTCTTCAGCGACCTCCTCGTCGTCGAGGGGGCCAGGGCCCAGCCCGTATCAGCGGAGATGAACGCCTGCCATCAACTGGGAATCAAGTACGGAGAATTCAGGTCCGAGATCTTCATCCCCGTGCCCGTGGATCATGACAACGTGATTGCGGATTACCAGAACGGCCTGCTCACCATTACACTCAAAAAAATACCGTAACGCAGAAGGTGTCACCTTGAAACTCCAGGAATTTTTCGAAAAACTGTTCAAGAGACCGGCCAGGGTAGACGCGGAGCAATCGAGCAGGGATGACGCGGCCGAGGAGAAGCAAGAGTCCGTAGCGAGCACACCCGATGCCATACCGCCGGTGCCGGCGGAGATCCCCTTGCTGCCGCTCAAGGACACCGTCGTGTATCCCCTCACGGTCTATCCGCTCGTGATCGGCAAGAACAAATCGATTAAACTGATCAACGACGTGACCGTGGGAGACAAGATCCTGGGGCTGACGTCCCAGAAAAAAGCGGACATCGAAGCAGTCTCCCTCGGCGAGATCAATACCGTGGGCACCATGGCCCGCATCCTCCAGATGCTGAAGGCCCCCGATGGTACGCTCAGGGTGCTCGTCCAGGGTCTGGAGCGCATCTCGATCGGGGAGTTCAAACAGACGGAGCCTTATATCCGGGCTGCGGTAAGCACCAGCCCGGAAGACACCGAGAAGACGGTGGAGCTCGAGGCGCTCATGCGCGGTGTGTCCGAGGTCTTCCAGAAGATGGTATCCCTCACGCCCAACATGCCGGAAGAACTGACGGCCGCGGCCATCAACATCGAAGACCCCCGCCAGCTCGCGTACCTCCTGGCAACGAACATCCGCCTCGACACGCAGCAGCGCCAGGAACTGCTTGAGATCGACCCGGTGAGCGAAAAGCTGAACAAGCTGATGCAGCACATGAACCGCGAGGTCGAGGTGCTCGAGCTGGGCAGGAAGATCCAGGGCGAGGCCAAAGACCAGATGCAGAAGGCGGAACGGGAATACCTCCTGCGGCAGCAGCTGTCGGCCATCCGCAAGGAACTCGGCGAAGAAACCGACGAGGGCTCGGAGATCACGGTCCTCCGGGAAAAGGTGACTGAAGCAAAGATGCCGCCGGAGGCGGAAAAAGAGGCCAGGCGCGAACTCGGCCGCATGGAAAAGCTCTCCTCTGCCTCGCCGGAATATTCGGTGATCCGTACCTATCTCGAGTGGATGACGACCCTGCCGTGGAACAAAACAACGGCCTCTGCCATCGATATCACCAAGGCCCGGACGACCCTCGATGAGGACCACTATGACCTCGAAAAGGTCAAGGACCGCATCCTGGAATACCTTTCCGTGAAAAAACTGGGGGAAGATCGGGGCGCCGAGGGAGGGGCAAAGGTGCGGGAACCTATCCTGTGCTTTGTCGGGCCCCCGGGCGTCGGCAAAACCTCGCTTGGCCAGTCCATCGCACGGGCCCTGGACAGGAAATTCATGCGCATGTCCCTCGGCGGTCTCCATGACGAAGCCGAGATACGCGGCCATCGGCGTACGTACATCGGCGCGCTGCCGGGCCGGATCATCCAGACGATCAAACGCGTAGAGACGCGGGACCCGGTGATCATGCTCGACGAAGTGGACAAGGTCGGTGCGGACTGGCGCGGCGACCCGTCGTCGGCCCTCCTCGAGGTCCTCGATCCGGAGCAGAACAAGGACTTCCGGGACAACTACCTTGACGTGGCCTTCGACCTGACGAAGGTCATGTTCATCACCACGGCGAACCAGCTCGAGACCATCCCCCTGCCGCTCCTCGACCGAATGGAGGTGCTTCACCTGCCGGGGTATACGGAATTCGAGAAACTGAACATCGCGAAGAAATACCTCATTCCAAAAGAGATCGCGGCGAACGCTCTGAGACCCGAGGAGATCGTGATCCAGGACGACGCCGTCACGGGCATCATCAAGGACTTCACGCGCGAGGCCGGCGTCAGGAACCTGGAGCGCGAGATCGCGAATGTCTGCCGCAAGGTCGCGAAGTCCGTGGCCGAAGGAAAGCCGGCGCCGATTACGATCACGGGCGGGACCCTCCACGAATATCTCGGCAGGCAGAAGTTCTTCGCCGAAACAGCGGGGATGATCGACCGGCCGGGCGTGGTCACCGGGCTGGCATGGACGCCGACAGGAGGGGATATCCTCTTTGTCGAGGCCACGATCATGCCGGGCAACAAGCAGCTCATGCTGACGGGTCAGCTCGGGGACGTCATGAAGGAATCGGCCCAGGCCGCGCTCTCCTATGTTCGAACGAAGGCCGATACCTTCGGGATCGACAGCCATTTCTTCGAGAAGCAGGACATCCATATACACGTGCCCGCTGGGGCCATACCCAAGGACGGCCCGTCGGCAGGCGTCACCATGACCACGGCGCTCGTGTCCGTCCTCACGGGCAAACTCGTGAAATACGACCTGGCAATGACCGGCGAGATCACGCTTCGCGGCAAAGTCATGCCCATCGGCGGCGTGAAGGAGAAGGTGCTCGCCGCAAAGCGGGCAGGGATCAAGACCGTGATCCTTCCCCAGAAGAACGAGAAAGACCTCGAGGACGTGCCCGAAGACCTGCGCAAGGAAATGGAGTTTATATTCGCCGAAACGATTGATGACGTGATCAAAGCAGCGCTGAAAGAGAAAGAGTAAAATTTAACCACGGATGACCAATCCCGCCGAGGCGGGATTAGGCGACACGGATGGACACAGGTAAAAACGTGATACTGATGGGAACGTTCAAATGCAACAGCTCAAAGAACTTTTTTCAGTAACGAAGCCCGTATCGTAAAGCGGTCACGGGTAACGTCTCAATACGATGGACGTACGCCGTAAGACGAAACGGGCCTCGTGACCGTAACCATATTGACGATAATTTGTGACTTGTTTTTTCCTTATCACGACATTCCATGAAAACAGAGAGGAAACCAGGGCGTCTTCCCCCATGGTTCAAGATTCGGCTGACTGCGGGCGCTGCTTTTTCAGCGGTGCAGCGCCAGGTACAGGCGAACAATCTCCATACCGTCTGCCGGAGCGCGGCCTGTCCGAACCGGGCTGAATGCTGGAGCGCCGGCACAGCGACGTTCCTGATCCTCGGGAATGTCTGTACCCGTGGATGCCGGTTCTGTAACGTTCCACAGGGGACCCCTCAAGGCCTCGACCTCAATGAGCCGAAGCGGGTCGCCGCTGCCGTAGCAAGCCTCGGCCTGGCCTATGCCGTGATCACCTCGGTAACGCGTGACGACCTTCCGGACGGCGGCGCCCGTATATTTGAACACACCATAAGGGCCATCCGTGAAAAGGCCCCTGCGTGCCGCGTGGAGGTCCTCATACCCGATTTCCAGGGGTCTGAGGACGCCCTCCGGACCGTGTTGAGCGCGAAGCCTGACGTGCTGAACCACAATCTCGAGACCGTTCCGTCCCTCTATCCGCGGGTACGGCCGCAGGCCGGTTACCACCAGTCGCTGGAACTGCTCGCGCGGGCTTATGACCACGGCTCAGTAACTAAGACGGGGCTCATGGTCGGGCTGGGCGAAGGCATCGATGAACTGAGGTTGGTCATGGCGGAACTCAGGGAGAGCGGATGCGCTATTCTGACGATAGGGCAGTATCTTCAACCGAACAAAACCCTGCTGCCGGTGGATCGATATTACCATCCCGATGAGTTCGATCAACTGAAACAGGAGGCCCTGGCCATGGGGTTCCGCCATGTTGAAGCCGGGCCGCTCGTCAGGAGTTCGTATTACGCGGGAAGTTATGGTGCAAATGCGGAGTGCGGAGTGCCGAGTGTGAAATAAATGAGGGAAAAGAATTTTACATTCCGCATTCCGCAATCCGAATTCCAAAATCCACTATGAGGAGGTCACTATGCCGTACACAGCCAAGGATTTCAATGCATTGATCGGAATGAAAGGGTTCAGCGAGACCCTGCTCAAGAACCACTTCACCCTGTACCAGGGATACGTGACGAACACGAACAAAGTCGTCGATATTCTCGCGCAGATGCTGAAGGACGGCAAAACAGGCACGCCGGAATACGCCGAGCTCAAACGGCGGTTCGGGTGGGAATTCAACGGCATGCGGCTCCATGAGCTCTATTTCGGGAACCTCGGCGGCAGCGGCATCGACAAAGGCGGCAAACTCGCGAAGAAGCTGGAGAAGGACTTCGGCGGCGTTGATGCCTGGGAGAAGGACTTCAGGGCGACGGGCGCCATGCGCGGCATCGGCTGGGTGGCCCTGTACCACGATGCCGAGGGCGACCGGCTGTTCAATGTCTGGATCAACGAACACGACGTGGCCCATCTGGCCGGGTGCACGCCGCTTTTGATCATGGACGTCTTCGAGCATGCCTTCATCACCGACTATCAGCTCAAGCGGGCCGATTACATCGAGGCCTTCATGGCGAACATTAATGGAAAAGTGATAGATGGGAGACTGTGATAGGCAGGATTACCGATAATGACTCGGTGGGTATAGCCGTTAAGCGGGGACACAGCGATCATGAAATTCCAAATCCCAAGCATCAAATGACAAATAAGTTCCAAACTTCAATATCCAAACAACGGCGCGGTTGTAGTTTGGTCATTGAAATTTATTTTTAGGATTTGTGCTTTGAGATTTGGAGCTTGTTTCAGCGCGGTGAACCATCGTATCATCTGCGACGACTGAACAGGCGTTATACCTCCGGATGGAGCACAGAACATGCAAAACGGATTAGTTATCGTCTACACCGGCGACGGCAAGGGCAAGACGAGTGCGGCCCTGGGCATTGCGATGCGCGCTGCCGGCCACAACATGTACGTCTCCCTGGTGCAGTTTATCAAGAACCTTTCCGATACCGGCGAGGCCATGGCAGCGGAGCGGCTGAAGCCGGAAATCGAGTTCATGACCATGGGCAGGGGGTTCGTGACGGGAAAGCCCGGGTCCGCGCCCTTCGGGGAGCACCGGAAAGCCGCCCAGAACGCCCTTGCGCTCGCCCGTCAGCGGTCGCAGTCGGGTTTCTGGGACGTCCTGGTACTTGACGAGGTCAACAACGCTATGAAACTCGGCTTGATAGAAGTCGAAGATCTCATGGAACTGATCAAGGGCAAGTCGCAGAAGCTCCACCTTGTCCTGACGGGACGGGACGCGCATCGGGACATCATCGAAGCGGCTGACCTGGTCACGGAAATGAAAGCAGTGAAACATCCCTATGACAAAGGCTTGCCTGCAGTGAGGGGGATAGACTATTGAAATGAAAAATGCAAAGTGAAAAGTGAAACATGTATAATGCAGATTGCTCCGAAAAACAGTGAGGAACGAGAATGCCGGTAGCGGGTGATGAACACGGATCCTTGAAGACCACGTAACCATTGATAATTAATAATTGACAATTAAGAATTGAAAATTGTAAATCTCTGATGCAATGTTGGGTGTTAAGCATGCGAGTAACATCAGATGAACACGAATCCCTGAAGAACCACGTGATCCTCGGGAAGATTGAGGAGGCGGTGCACTGGGCCCAAAAGTCTTCCCTCTGGCCCTTTACCTTTGGTCTGGCCTGCTGTTCCATCGAGATGATGTCCGCGGGCATGCCGCGGTACGATATCGCACGGTACGGATCAGAGCTCTTCCGCGCGTCGCCCCGTCAGGCAGACCTCATGATCGTTGCCGGACGCCTCTGCATGAAGATGGTGCCCGTGCTCAAACTGCTTTATGACCAGATGCCGGAGCCGAAATGGGTGATCTCCATGGGCGCCTGTGCAACGTCCGGCGGTGTGTATAATAACTACGCCGTGGTGCAGGGTGTGGACAAAATTCTTCCCGTCGATATATATGTGCCGGGGTGTCCACCAAACCCCGAGGCGCTCCTGTACGGCATTCTGAAACTGCGCGACAAGATTTCAAAGGGAAAAGAACGTTCATGACAGGAAAAATCAAAAAAAGGATTTTGACAGGATGAACAGGACGATAACGGAAAATTCAAATGAATTTCAAAGAAACGAATTCAAACGATCGATAGGCACGCTTTGTCTTTTTTTCACTTGTTGTCTTTTCATTTGAACTTTGGATTTTGATATTTGACATTCGGTCCTTGCATCGCCATGTTTCTAACTGAAAATCAGGTCCGGACATCCTGTCAATCCTGTCTAGAGTGGTCTTTTTGCCGTTCCAGAACGGAGGCCTTCGTTGTTTCTCTCTCCTGTCATTTCAACATTGGAAGAGCACTTCCCCGACGCGATAAGCGAGCCTGAACTCCGGAGCGGCGATCCCTGGATCACGGTCACGAGAGACCGCCTCGCGGATGTCCTGACGTTCCTCAAAATTACTCCTGAACTCCGGTACAATCTCCTGATAGACCTGACGTGCATTGATTTTCATCCCCATCCATCGCGTTTTTCCGTGTACTACTATCTCCATTCCATGGAGCATGAACGGAAGCTCATGGTCCGTGTGCGCGTTCCCGACGATGACCCGACGCTTCCGTCGGTGATCACTATCTACGGGACCGCCAACTGGCACGAGCGCGAGGTCTTCGACCAGTTCGGCATATCCTTCCGGGACCACCCCGATCTCAGGCGCATCCTGAACCCTGATCACTGGACGGTCCATCCCCTCCGGCGCGATTTTCCCCTTGGCGGTGAAGAGGTGGCGTTCACGCACAATGCCGACGCCATCGCCGTGCAGGCCGATACGTGGACCGAACCGGTGCGGGAAAAGACGGTCCAGGACTATCTCGGCCTGACGGGAGAAGTGAAAGAGGGGACCATCATCATCAACATCGGCCCCCAGCACCCGAGCACCCACGGGGTGCTCCGCGTGGCCCTCCAACTGGAAGGGGAGACGGTGCTCCGCGCTATGCCCCATGTGGGCTATTTGCATACGGGCATTGAAAAGACGGCGGAAAACCTGACCTACCAGCAGGCGGTGACGGTGACGGACCGCCTCGACTATGTTGCGCCCCTTTCGAACAACCTGGGATACGCCCTTGCCGTGGAACGGCTGCTCAACCTGGAAGTCCCGCCGCGGGCCGATTACGTGCGCGTTATCCTGGCTGAACTGACGCGGATTGCCAGCCACCTCATCTGGCTCGGGACGCACGCCTTCGAGTTAGGCGTACAGAGCATGATCCTGTACTGCTTCCGGGAGCGGGAGCTGATTCTCGATATCTTCGAGGAGCTGTCGGGCGTGCGCATGATGACGAGCTTCATCAATGTCGGCGGTGTCCGCACCGATCTGACGCCGCAGTTCGGGAAGCGGGTGAGGGAGTTCCTGGCGCTCTTCCCGGAGAAACTGGACTCGTACGAAGACATGCTGACGAACAACAAAATATGGCTCAAGCGGACCAAGGACATCGGTGCGCTGTCTCAGGATACGTTGATCGACCTCGGCGTCACCGGCCCGGCCCTGCGGAGCGCCGGCGTCGCCTTTGATGTTCGCACGGCATACCCGTACTGCGGGTACAATAACTTTACGTTCGCCGTTCCCACGGGCACGACCGGAGACGTTTACGACAAGTACCGCGTGCGGATGGAAGAGATGCGGCAATCTCTCGGCATCATTCGTCAAGCCATGGACGGTCTGCCGGAAGGGCCCTTTCGAAGCGATGACCGGAAGGTGACGCTGCCGCCGCGGGAAGAGATCGAGACCGGCATGGAGCAGCTCATCCACCACTTTCTGCTCGTCAGCAGGGGATTTCCCGTTCCTGAGGGAGAGGCCTATTCCCTTATCGAAAGCCCCCGGGGAGCCCTCGGTTTCTTCGTATCGAGCGACGGCACCCCGATGCCGCGGCGGGTGCGGGTGCGCGCCCCGTCTTTCGTGAATCTTCAGGCCCTGGAGCCCATGTGCCGGGGTGGCATGATCGCCGACGTCATTGCCATAATAGCCGGGATCGATCCACTGATGGGTGAGGTGGACCGATGACGGAACAAAGCAAGCTCATCACGGCAGTCATAGACGGCAAGCAGGTGACCGTGGCTGCGGGCACGATGATCCTCAAAGCCGCGGAATCCATCGGCATCACCATACCCGTGTTCTGCTACCACCCCAGGCTCACCATCTCGGGATCATGCCGGATGTGTCTCGTTGAGATCGAAGGAGGATCGAAGCCGGTGACCGCCTGCTCCACTGAACTGGCAGCGGGCGTTGTGGTGTATACGAACACGCCGACCGTGCTCGAAGCCCGGCGGGAGATCATGGAGAACCTCCTCATCAACCATCCTCTCGACTGCCCGGTCTGCGACAAGGGAGGAGAGTGTCTCCTCCAGGACCATGCCTATGACTGGGGGCCCGGCGCATCGCGTTTTACCGAGCGGAAACGCCTCTTCCGGAAACCCATCCCCCTCTCGGACCGAATCCTTCTCGATCGCGAACGGTGCATTCTCTGTACGCGGTGCGTGCGGTTTTGTGATGAGATATCGGACCACCGAGAACTTGCCATCCTCGAAATGGGAGGCAACTCCGAGATAGCCGTGGCGCCTGACCGGGCCTTCGACTCTCAGTTTTCGGGTAATACTGTGGAACTCTGTCCTGTCGGCGCCCTGACAAGCACGTCCTTCCGGTTTAAGGCGCGGCCCTGGGAAATGGCACGATTGCCGGGAATTTGCCCCTTCTGCGGCTGCGGCTGCAGTATCGATATCCATACCCGTTCCGGCAACATCATGCGGTTTATGGCGCGGGAAAACCCTGCGGTGGACGACGGTTGGCTATGTGACCGGGGACGCTACGGTTTCGACCTTTCCGGCGGTTCTGAGCGCCTGACGAAGCCCCTGGTACGGAAGCAGGGCAGGCTCGTGGCGGTTTCCTGGAAAGAAGCGATCGCAACGGCCGTCGAAAAACTGCGGCGAGCAGTTAGTCAGTACGGCCCCGGGGCCGTGGGCGGCATCGGCTCGGCCTGGAGCTCGTCGGAAGAAAACGATCTCCTCCAGCGTCTCATACGGGAATCTCTTGAATCGCACAATGTTGACTGCTCACTGACAGATGACGGCAGGCCGGCTGCCCTTGCCCTGGCCGAGGGGCTGGGCACCTTCACCTTCAACGATATTGACCGTGCCGACAGCATCCTCATGATCGGCGCTGATCCCAGCCGATATCAGCCCATTCTCGACCTGAGGCTCAAAAAAGCGGTCATAACGCGCCGTACGCCGATTTTCACGCTCGCGAGCACGGACGGGGAGATGGCCCGTTATGCACGGGAGTCGCTGCGATACCGCGCAGGCAGCGAAGAGTCGCTCCTGCGCCTCCTGACCGCGGCGGTGAAAAAGGAAAAGCGGTATGATTCTTTCGAGTCAGACCTGCGGGCCGGTGGATTGTCGCGGGAGGCTATCGATCGCGGACTCGAGCGTGCAGGCCTGGGACCGCGAACCGTGGTCCTCGTCAATGCCTCGCTCTTGACGGATGACGTTCGCGTATATCTCGTGAAAGAGCTTGTTGCGGCCATGGGGGCCGGCGCTTCCACGGGGCTGCTCTTCGACAGCGCCAACGGGTTTGGAGCAAGGACAGCGGGAGCGGTTCCGGGATATCTCCCCGGACTTCGGCCGATTGATCGCGGCATGTCAGGGCCGGAGATGGTCGTTGCTGCTGAACGGTCGACCCTCAAGGCGCTGTATATCCTCAACAGGGAACACCATGACAGCGCAGCCGTTGCACGGGCGAGGAGAGGCGCTGAGCTTTTGATCTGCCACGCCCTGTTTCTGGATGAAGCCTCGGGGTCCGGAGATATCGTTTTTCCGGCGGCCTCTGTCTTCGAAAAGCAGGGGACGTTCACCAATACCGCCGGTCTGGCCCAGAGCACGGCGCCAGTCCTGAACCCGCCCGGTGAGGCGCGGCCGG
Organism: Nitrospiraceae bacterium; assembly: GCA_003454665.1. Classification (GTDB taxonomy): domain Bacteria; phylum Nitrospirota; class UBA9217; order UBA9217; family UBA9217; genus UBA9217. The sequence goes on from DMKB01000016.1 coordinate 13,929, forward strand.
AATCGACGGTGATCGAGGAGATTATGGAGCGCCTGAAACAGTAGCGCGCTACACCCTGCGAGGTTTTTGGCAAGCAGGCATTTACCGCTGACGAAATACCGCAGGGGAGCCGGTAAGCGTAGCGATGAATATCGACGAGGTTGTTTTTTGCTGACCCGTCTTCGGGGGAGTTTTGCCATGTTGGAAACGTTCAAAGGACTGCTCGTAACGCTCAGGGAATTGTTCAAAAAGTCAGTGACTATTCCCTATCCGCTGGAAAAGCGGGAGACCTATCCGACGACGAGATGGCTCCACGAGCTCAAGCGGTACGACAACGGCCTCGAGCGGTGCATCGGCTGCGCACTCTGTGCCGCCAACTGTCCCGTGCACTGTATCTACGTGGAAGCCGGTGAGAATACGGATGAGCAGCGGTTTTCACCGGGCGAACGGTACGCCACGGTGTACGAGATCAACATGAGCCGCTGCATCTTCTGCGGGTACTGTGAAGACGCCTGCCCAACTGAAGCGATTGTCCTGGAAAAGAATTACGAACTCGCAGACACTGACCGGGACCGTATGATCTATACGAAGGACATGTTGCTCGTAAAAGGGAAGGGGCCGCAGGACGGGGGATAGCAATTGACTTTGCATCTGCAGGATGCTAATATTATCTATAGAAAAAGGAGTGATGTTTCGCCTCTCCTTTGAGCGAATGAAAACGACAGCAGTCAGTTTAACTATCGATGACCATAATGCGCTTTCGAACCTCTTTGGGGACCTCGACAAGAACCTGCGGCTGATCGAAAACACCTACGGTGTTATCGTGAGCGCCCGGGGGAACCGGGTTCATATCGAGGGTGAAGACAAGACCGTAGCCAGGGTAGAGGGCCTGATCAAACAGCTCGATACCATGCTGGCACAGGGCGTCATCAGCCGGAAGGACGAGGTGAACTCGGCGATTCAGGCGTTCTCGTCCGACCCGGCAGCGTCCCTTACCACGATCTTTCGGGACGAGATCCAGGTTTCGAGCAGAAAACGTCCCGTTCTTCCCAAAAATGAAGCCCAGCGCAAGTACGTCGAGGCGATCGGGCGGCACGATATCGTTTTCGGCATCGGTCCCGCCGGCACGGGGAAGACCTACCTGGCGATGGCCACCGCCGTCTCCGCGCTCCTCCGTCGCGAGGTGAGCCGTATTATTCTGGTCCGTCCTGCCGTCGAGGCAGGGGAAAAACTCGGCTTCCTCCCCGGCGACCTGTACGAGAAGGTCCATCCATACCTTCGGCCCCTCTATGACGCACTCTACGATATGATCGAGACGGAGAAGGCGAACAGGCTCGTGGAGCGCGGTGACATAGAGATTGCCCCGCTGGC
>DMKB01000016.1:15355-19329 GCA_003454665.1 Nitrospiraceae bacterium
ACGCGGCTCGGGTTTAACTCGAAAACCGTCGTGACCGGTGACATCACCCAGATTGATCTCCCCGAAGGAAGAAGCTCGGGACTCATCGAAGTGCAGAAAATTCTTGCCCAGGTAGAGGGCATCCGGTTCATGTATTTCACAAACCGGGACGTCGTGCGTCACAAGCTTGTACAGGAAATCATCAAAGCGTACGAGCACTACGAGGCGGCAGATGGGTAACAGGAATGAAACACTAGTCAAGCTCCTTCCCAAGGCGCAGGCACGCGAGGAGAAAGTGGAAGGCTTCCAACCGGAAAGCCCCCGCCGTATCGCGTTCAACGTCATCGGGATCGCCTTCGTGACGACCCTGCTCCTTGCCTTTGTATTGTTGCCCAGAATTCCCGTTCTCAAATGGGGTGAGACGGCGCCCCGTGACATCATCGCACCCTACACGTTCTATTTCGAATATCAGGGCCGGGACCAGAGGACCATCTCCTACCGGGTGGAGAAGGGGCAGCTCATAGCGGAATCGGGCCGCCGGGTATCGAAAAAAGCCGCGCGGATCCTGGGAGAAATCGCCCGCCGCGAGGGTATCGGCAGCAGACTGTACGGCTTCGTCGGTCTCGTTACCCTGATCCTGCTCATGTTCTTTCTCTTTTCGAGGGATATTAAGCGTTACCGGCCGGAAATTCTGTATGATGCAAGAAAAGTATTTTTGCTGGCATTCCTCCTCCTCCTCACGGTCATCATATCACTTTTTTCCCGGTCTGTATTCTCGCTGATTGCGGACACGTTTGCCCTGGCTCCGGCAACGGTCGCGTTCGCCCTGCCCGTAGCTGCGGGAGCCATGCTCGTCTGCCTGCTCTTTGATTTTCATTTTGCCATGGTATTCTCCTTCGCTATCAGCATCCTCTTCGGGGTGCTGTATCGCGGCGATCCGTTCATGCCGATCTACTATTTTCTCGGCAGCATTGTCGGGGCCCTCAGTGTCATCCAGTGCCAAAAGCGTACTGCCGTGCTCAGGGCCGGTGCGCTCACGGGACTGGTGAGTCTTATCGCCATTGTCGGGATAGACCTCTATACGGGCGTGCTTCTGACACGGGGTGTCTATGATCTCGGGGCGGGATTCATCGGCGCAACACTTATCACCATGATGGTGTCGGTGTCCCTTCCGTTCTTCGAGTCCATATTTGATATCGCTACGGACATCAAGCTCCTCGAGCTTCTGGATCCGAACCAGCCGCTCATGAAGGAGCTCATCTATAAGAGTCCGGGAACGTACCATCACAGCATCCTGATCGGCAATCTCGCCGAAGCTGCCGCCGAATCGATCGGTGAAAATCCGCTCCTTGCACGCGTGGGTGCCTACTATCACGATGTGGGAAAAATACGCAAACCGGAGTACTTTATCGAGAACCAGCGTCCTTCGGAAAACAAGCACGACCGACTGATGCCTTCGATGAGCGGACTCATTATTGCCTCACACGTGAAAGACGGAGTTGATATTGCCCGTGAGCACAAACTCCCGAGTACGGTTGCCGATATTATTCAGCAGCACCACGGCACATCGCTGATCACCTACTTTTACCAGAAGGCGAAGGAGCTCCAGCCCTTTACCAAGATCGCGGAGGAAGACTATCGTTATCCAGGGCCACGACCACGTAATAAAGTTGCCGCCATAGTGATGCTGGCGGACGCCGTTGAAGCCGCTTCGCGGACCCTCGACGATCCGACCCCCCAGAGGATCCAGACACTCACGAACAGCGTCATTACGCGCATATTTCTTGACGACCAGCTGAGTAAATGTGAACTCACCCTCAAAGACCTGCGTGTCATATCGAGAAACTTCAACCTTATCCTGAACGGTATTTTCCACCACCGGATCGACTACCCCGGGATGGAATTCGCCGGTGAAAAAAAGCGCAGTGATTATCCGGATAAAAGACAATCAGAGGAAACAAAAGCTGGCAACGGCAAGGATAAAGTCAAAGCTCAGGGTATTACTCACGAGTCTCGGACTTCCTGAGGCGGAGCTGAGCATTCTCTTCATCGGCGATCACGCCATGCGTTCCCTCAACAGAAGATATCGCGGTAAGGACAAAGCGACGGATGTCCTTTCCTTCCCGATGCGAGAGGGAGCGTTTTCGAGCGTCCAGCCGCACATTCTCGGCGATATCGTCATCTCCATACCCACGGCACTCAATCAGGCGAAGAAGGCCGCCAGCCCACTTTCCCGGGAAATCGACCGTCTGTTGGTGCACGGCCTGCTTCATTTGGTTGGGCACGATCACGAGCAAAGCAGGAGAGGCGCTGAAACCATGAAGAAAAAGGAACGGAAATTGCTGAAAAGGCTGCGCCAATGAAGCCGAAATCATGGATCCAGAGCGCGAATCTGGCGATTGAAGGTATTATCTACGCAGTCAGAACCCAGCGGCACATGCGGTACCACCTTGTTGCCGCTGTTATCGCCCTCATCGCCAGCCTGGTACTGCACGTGTCGAGAATCGAGTTTATTCTTCTTGCCCTCGTCATTGTTCTCGTTCTCGTGACTGAAGCGATCAATACGGCCATTGAAGTTACGATCGATATGATTTCAGAGGCCTACCATCCCCTTGCCAAGCGGGCAAAGGATATTGCCGCGGGTGGGGTAGTACTCGCGTCGGTCGGTGCGTTGACGCTGGCCTACTTTATCCTCTACCCCGCATTCACCAAGGCCGTTGCCAGAGGACTATGGCGGGTGCGAAAGGCGCCGTACGATGTGATTGCCTTTGTATCGCTGGCAGTCGTCATTATCATCGTGATCATTATCAAGGCTCTTCTCGGCAAGGGTGATCCGCTCAGGGGCGGCATGCCGAGCGGGCACGCAGCGGTGTCCTTTTCCATCTGGGTGGCCGTCCTGTTCCTGTCCGGTTCCGTACCCATTATTGTGCTGACCTTTATGCTTGCCGCCATGGTGAGTTGGAGCAGATGGTCCTCGGGCATACACCGGCCCGCGGAAGTCGCAACCGGCGTTCTGATCGGCGCAAGTGTTACCGCCCTGCTCTTCTTTTTTTTCCGTTGAAAGGATAGGGCCGCAAAACGAGAAAGAACAAGCAGCCGCTCTCGATTTTCTCCCTGTCGCGCGTCCCCTTCATTCCGGCATTGCTTCCGCCCACGGTCTCGGCATTTTTTATCTTGAACGATGAAAGCACTTTGTGTATGATACTGTCGAAGTACGCTCGTCCCCGGAGGCGCTGGCAATGCAAAAAATCATAGAAGACCTTGTCGGATCGGTGAACGGCGCCCAGGCCGCCATCTTTTTAGATGACGACGGCGAGTCAATCGCCCAGTTTGGTGACAGCGGTATGGACATGAGGCTGCTCGGCGCATGGAAGGAAATCCATCTCGACCATATCAAGGACATTGCGGATCGCGTCGGGCTTGGGACGGTCAACGCTGTCCTGTTTACGCAGGAGGAAGGAAATGCGCTGATCGTCCCGGTATCGGGTGAATATGCTCTGCTGCTTTTCCTGTCGGCTTATGCGGACATCCAGAGCGCTATGAATAAAATTAAGGAATCGATCGTATTGTTACAGAAAGATATTGAATGACGGCGCTGCATAATGGTGAGGCGGCAGGAAGGATTCTATCGGTTTTATCGGTACGGGTAGGCGTCACCGGCGGGTTTTAAAATCAATGTTTCCCTTCAGTAATTTATTACTGCATCATATCTCATCGTACCTATTCAATATCCTGAATTTTTCATACCGTTTCCCGATGAGTTCGTCGACGGGCACGTCCCGTATCTCCGTCAGATTTCTTACGAGCGACTCTTTCAACAGTTCGGCGGCCCGTCGGGGATCGCGGTGGGCTCCTCCAACGGGCTCTTCCACCACTTCATCGATCACCTTCATCTGATACAGATCCTGCGCAGTAATTTTAAGCAACTCCGCTGCTTCCGAGGCTTTGCCGCCGTTTTTCCAGAGAATGGCGGCACATCCTTCGGGCGATATGAC
>DMKB01000016.1:19377-19927 GCA_003454665.1 Nitrospiraceae bacterium
ACGGGCGTCTTGAGCCGCGAGAGAACAAGAAGGTTCCGTGCGATCGATTCTCCCTGGCCGCGCTCTTCTGCGCCGATGCCCGGATACGCCCCGGGGGTATCGATGAGCGTAATGAGCGGTTTGCTGAACTTTTCCGCAAAGCGCATGATGCGCAATGCTTTGCGGTATCCTTCTGGATTCGGCATCCCGAAATTGCGAAAAATTTTATCCTTTGTCGTTCTGCCTTTCTGATGGCCGATAACGACGACGGGCATGCCGTCGAGCATGGCCATACCGCTGGCGATAGAATGATCGTCCGCGTAACTCCGATCTCCATGCATCTCAATGAAGTTGGTGAGCATTGCCTCAGTATAATCGAGGGTGTAGGGACGGCCGGGATGGCGGGAAATCTGCGCCTTCTGCCAGGGGGTGAGTTTGGCATAGATCTCGGCGCGCAACTGGTCGGATTTCTTATGGAGCTTGAGCACCTCTTCTTCAAGATCAACGTTGCCGTTGGATGTGAAGAGCGTCAGCTCCTCGATTTTTTTTTCCAGCTCGGCAATCGGTTTTT
>DMKB01000132.1 GCA_003454665.1 Nitrospiraceae bacterium
GCCGACACGTTGCCGCCGACACGCGAAGATTTCTGCTGTTCTTTGCCAAGGTACTCGTCCTGGCCGCGGCCGCCCCAGACAGGTTTCCGGTACGCCGGCACGCCCTGCCACTCCGGATTCATGTACACAAAGTAATAGGACGGCTGGCTCTTGTAATCGTCATCACTGAAATCGCCTTCGCCAGGCACATCGCCTGCCCGCGTCCTCTTGATCTTGGCCTCATTCCACGGAAGGTTCCCGTTCCAGTCGCCGTAATGCCACTGGCGGTACCCGCCGGCAAAGGCCTCGGCATCGGCGCGGTCCTCGTCGTAGTAGCGCTGGTCCCAGGACTGCAGGTTTGCTTCGCGCGCTTTGTAGATCAGGCTCAAGGGAGAGCAGTTTTTTGCCCCCTCAATCGGGTCATCAGTGCAGGAAACAGGCTCGCACGATTGTACGGGATTTTGCGGATCGTTCGCGTACGTGGTGGTCACGCAGTGTTGGCATTGCCCGCTCTCGGGCCCGGTATCCACCGGACAGGTCGTACTGTAGCAGACCGTACGATCGATGGTACCGTCGTTGTCATCATCAAAGGTGTCACAGTAACGATAGGTTGTCGTCGTGCCGGTGACAGGCCTGCAGTTTTCTTGGCCGGTCACCGGGTCGGTCGTGCAGTATTCGCTGTAGGTTATCATCGGCGACCATGAAAGCTGTGTGGCATCGATTGGCTCGACCGACTGGATGTCGAGGAAGATCTGGTCGCCCTGCTTCACCGTGACCTCGAAATCATGGGGGAACTGCTCGCTCGGGGGCTCGTCCGGCGGGGGCGGCGGCGGTTCGCCGGCGGGGATCGTCTGCTTGTACAACAGACGGTTTACGCCCCGGGCAACGGCGAGGAACCTCCCCGTCTTCTTGTACCGGACGATGTCGCCGTGGACGCGCACGGTGCCGTCGTAGGGCGCCACCCAGAAGCGCGCCAGATCGGAGGGCGTCAGATAATACAGGGGGTAGTTGACCTGGCCGTACTGGTGCAGGTCTTCTTCGTCCACCGTGGCCCCCGGCGGCAGGTCGGGTACGTCGATGGTGCAGACCAGCTTCCCGTCACTGTCGGGTTCGCAGTCCACGGGACCGCAGGAATACTCCGTAGGGCTCGTGTTCGGCTTGATCAGGCAGTACTCTTCATACACGATCTCGGGCTGCCATGCCACGACATCGGCGTCGACGGTTGTGTCTGCCAGCACATCGAACGTAAGCTCGTCGCCGGGAAGGACTTCCTGCAGGATATCGTGCTCGAAAACCTCTTCACTCTCCGCTGACGCCTGATTACTCCACAGAACCGTGTTGTTCCGGCGGATCCGGAACGTCACGTTGTCGGTGCTCTTGCTCTTGACGGCACGCCCGGTGATCCGGACCCGGCCTTTTGCTCCCGGGCGCCAGCCATTGTAGGGATAGCCGGAGAGGAGCAGCTCTGTACCGGAATCGAAGGTAACCAGCGAGTGTCCCTGGGTGTCCGTCAAAAGGTTCTGTGCCTCGGTAATGCCGACACACTGCTCGCTCCCGTCTTTCTGCAGTACACAGACAGTCTCGTAGCTAATCTGCGGCTGCCAGGAGACATCGTCGGCTTCCGTGTCGTCCACGGAACTTACCCGGAAGTACAGCCGGTCGCCCGGAGAGACGGATATGGGCAGATCATGGGAATCAGAAGATAATTCGGTCGCGGGCAGCTCTGCGGTCCAGAGCGGTGTTGCGTCGTTGTTTTTGTAGATATAGGCAAGCACGCTGGCCTTGGCGCCATCGGGGTCGTTCGGATCAACGGGATCGTCCTTGCCACCGGCCCGCAGCTTCTGGATCATACCCGTGACGCGCACGTCTCCCTTATACGGCGCGATCCACTTGCGCACCGGATCGGACAGGAAAAAATCGCCCTTGATCTGCGTCGCTGCCTCGTCATTGCCGAAATCAACGTGGCCCGTACCATAGCCGTTCCAGGGAGTAGACGCGAATTTCGTACCGTCGTTCCTGCGCACCGTCATGCCGCCCGACAGCTCGACCTTGTCCACGTACCCATCTCCGTCGATGTCGGACATCATGGATTCGGCATTCACGAAGTTGTAGGAGTAGGCGAAGTTCGCCGAGGCGATCCAGTAGCCGATATGCCCGCCGATGGAGAAATTGTCCTGCTTGTTCGACCCGAGATCACCGATGCCCGGGAAGGATGCTCCGCGGAAGGAGCCGCTGTAACGGTCCGCGCCGAGCTCGTTCAGCTCCACGCCGCCGCCCGTCCTGATGCGGTCTGCCAGGCCGTCACCGTTCACGTCCATGAACAGGCCGTTCGTCGTCGACGACCCGCGGCCGTAGTTGCCCTGGAACCCGAAGGTCGGGTAATTGGTCGTCAGCGCCACGTCGAGGGCGAGCGAGACCGCCTTGGACTCGTCCTCGGAATCGGTCAGGCGCTGCCCCCCCGACGCGTTGGTCCATGCCTTGACCTGGGGCTGGAACCCCTGGTACCCCCCGGATGCGGTCTCCATCCGCTCATAGCTGAACTCGTGGCTGTAGAATTCCGCCTTTCCGCCGACTCCCTTGACGGCGATCCGCTGCAGCAGGCTCTTACCGAAATGGAATGCCTCAGCCTCTGCATCCGGCATATAGGTGAAGAGATACTGACGGATGACAGTGTCGTTGAACGTAACATCCACGTGATCGAGACGCTGGCGCGTCAAAACCTGAAACCCGGGCTTGCCGTCGATCATCACGTCTGGACGGGAAGGGGCCCGGTGAAAGACGACCTTGTACGCCCCCGGCGTGATGCTTCCCGGGGAAGTCTCATAGCCGGTATAGACGATCTCCTTGAGATAGATCTGCTTGAACGGTTCACCGTTGCTGCCGCTGTCGGTTTCATAGATAAATTGCGTAGCGTTTCCGTTCGTGTCGATCACCTTCTCGAGGTTCCACTGGAAGATGTTCTTCTTCGCGCCGTAGTCGCTCAG
>DMKB01000131.1 GCA_003454665.1 Nitrospiraceae bacterium
TGTCATTGCGAGGAGTGTTTTTTACGACGAAGCAATCGTTCAGTGCTTGATAAGTTCAACGGCGAGATTGCTTCGCTTTCGGCTCGCAATGACAAACGATGGGCCTGTTCGCAAAGACAGCAAAATGTTACGTCGGCGGATGTCTGGTTCATACAACGTTCGCATTGCTGCACAGAGGTGAGAGATGGCAACATATACGGTTACATTAACCGGGGCGTCCGGAGCGGCTTATGGTCTGAAGCTTCTCCATTACCTGGTTAACAAAGGGCACACAATGTACGTTGCCATCTCCGGTGACGGGTTGTCGATTCTCCGTGACGAAACAGGGCTGCACCTGACGGGTTCAGCAAAGGATGTTCAGGTTGCCCTCGAAAAGCATCTGGGGGCACAGGAGGGGCAGGTCCGCTATTTTGACGAGCATACCATGTACGCTCCCATTGCAAGCGGTTCGGCAAAGGTCGATGCCATGGTCGTGATCCCCTGTTCCATGAAAACGCTTGCGGCCATGGCGAACGGGTATGCGTCGAACCTCATTGAACGGGCAGCGGACGTCATGATTAAGGAAAAGCGGAAACTCATTGTTGTTCCGCGGGAAACACCGTTGTCGGCGATTCACCTGAAAAACATGCTCACCCTTGCCGAACTCGGGTGCCACCTCATCCCGGCGATGCCGGCGTTCTATCATCACCCGAAGACAATCGAGGATATGACGGACTTTATCGTTGGAAGAGTGCTTGACAGTATGGGAATCGAGAATGACCTCGTGCCCCGGTGGCAGTCATAGAGAAACAATCCGAAATCCCCGGCAGGCAATTCTCCATAACGCTCAATAGGTAAACAGACCACTGCTCGAAACTGTTTGAAATCACTTCTTTAAGAATGGATTTGGGAATACCGGTGTGCCATGGGGGAATTTCGTGCTCCCGCGCCGGCGGGATCAGGCGTTGAACTCCGGCCCTCCGCCGCCTTCAGCGCCGCCGAGGTTTTTCATCCACGCATCGATCGTTGATGAATCCTGTTTCGCGAGGACCTCTTCTTCCACGAAGATGGGCGCGCCGGCGCGAATGGCGATGGCGATGGCGTCGCTTGGCCTTGAATCAATGTGGTGTTCCTCGTTGTCATGGAGCAGGTAAAGGGAAGCGTAAAAGGTGTTTTCGATCAGGTCGCTGATGACAACGCGGGCAATCTCGACTTCTATGCGGTCAAAAATAGCGCTTATCAGGTCGTGGGTGATGGGGCGGGCGGCTTTCACGTTGCTCATCGCCAGGGCTATGGAATTGCCCTCGGCAGCGCCGATCCATATGGGGAGTATTTTTTTGCCGCCTTCGTCCCTCAGGATAACGATGTAGCTGCTGTTCCTGCTGTCGAAGAGGATGGTATTCACATACATCTGAATCCACATAATTTTCCATCCTTTCCTATGTTAAAGGATACCACAGCAGTTCTTTCAAGTAAAGGGATTATTCCGGAGATTTTCCAAATGGATCAGAGAGAAAATAAAATCATAGAAAATGACACTCCGATATGCATATTGCAAAGAAAAGCTGAAGATCTCGGCTGTCCAGAAAGTATTATTTTGTTGACTTTTTCGATAGATACGCTATACTTCGAAACTTGTATACCTGATCGTGATAATCAATGAAACAGACCATCACCGACATTCTGACAGAGGCCCTTGCCCGGGCAAAAGACAAGGGCGACCTGATACTCGATGTTCATCCGGTAATAACGCTCGAGACCCCGAAGGCGAAGAACCACGGGGACCTGGCTACCACCCTTGCCATGACGCTCGCAAAGCCCGAGGCAAAATCTCCCCGGGTGATAGCCGAGATCATCATTCGCAACATACAGGATCGGGACGGGGTCCTCGAAGCGACCGAAATAGCCGGGCCCGGCTTCATCAATTTTGTTCTGAAACAGGACCGCTGGCAGCAGACGCTCTTTGACATTGATGCAGAAGGGAATCAATATGGATTCCCGAATGTCGGAAGGGGAGAGAAGATACTCCTCGAGTACGTCAGCGCAAACCCCACGGGACCGCTCCACGTCGGTCACGGCAGGGGAGCGGCGGTGGGCGACGCGCTAGCGAACCTTCTCAGGGCCGTGGGGTACGATGTACAGCGGGAATTCTACGTGAATGACGCGGGCAGACAGATACGCAATCTCGCCCGTTCACTCTACGCCCGGTACCAGCAGGCCCTGGGGAACGCAATGCCCTTTCCCGAGGACGGCTACCACGGCAGCTACGTCGAAGAGATCGCTGAAGGGTTGCTGCAGCGTGAGGGGAAAAAGTTTCTGAATACGCCTTTCGAGGACTGCGAGGCACCCTTTGCCGATTATGGCCGCGAGGCCATGCTTGCCGATATCCGCTCCGACCTCGACGCCTTCGGCGTGCACTTCGATTCCTGGTTCAGTGAGGCGTCTTTGCTTGCCGCGGGCGCTGTCCAGCAGTCGATCGAGGAACTCAGGGCGCGAAAATATGCGTACGAGAAGGACGGGGCCCTCTGGCTGCGCTCCACTGCCTTCGGAGACGACAAGGACCGGGTCGTGGTCAAGCAGGACGGCAGTTACACATACCTGGCCACCGACATCGCCTATCATCGGCAGAAACTGTCGCGGGGATTCAAGACGCTCGTGAACATCTGGGGCGCCGACCACCATGGGTACATCCCGCGCGTGCAGGCCGTGATCCAGGCATTCGGCCATCCCCGTGACGCGCTCCATATCCTGCTCGTGCAACTGGTGACACTCATGCGGCACGGTCAGCCCGTCCCCATGTCCAAGCGTGCAGGAGATTTCGTCACGCTCAGGGATGTCGTCCAGGACGTGGGAAGCGATGCTGCGCGGTATATCTTTCTCACGCGCCGTTCCGACAGCCACCTGGATTTTGATCTTGATGTGGCAAAGGAACAATCGCGGGAAAATCCCGTGTACTATGTTCAGTATGCCCACGCACGGATAGCCAGCCTTTACCGCGAGGCGGAATCGCGGGGCATCGCAGTCCCGGCCAGTGACGGCGTCGATGTATCGCTTCTCGACAGTGAGGAAGAGCAGGACATCATCAAGGCCCTCGCGCAGTATCCCGAGGTCATCGAGGAAGCGGCCCTGGCGTACGAGCCGCATCGGCTCACCTACTACCTCCAGAACCTTGCCGGACTGCTGCACAACTACTATTTCAAGCAGCGCGTCATTACCGACGAAGCGGGCCGTACCGGTTCGCGGCTCTTTCTTATGAAGCAGGTGAAGACAGTGATCCAGAGCGCCCTCGGGATCCTGGGAGTGACGGCGCCGGAGAGAATGTAGATACCAACAGCATTCAGGAGCCAGAAGTCGGAAGCCAGTAGAGGAGTAAGATTCACAAGAAGCTGTTATTCTGAATCCTGTCTGCTGACTCCTGGCTACTTAACCTATTGTGTACAGTTTTACCCTGATCAAAAAAGACAAGGCTTCATCAGGCAGGGTGGGGAGCATAACGACCCCCCATGGTGAAATAACAACCCCGGTCTTCATGCCCGTCGGCACGCAGGCAACGGTGAAGACGCTCTCTCCCGACGACCTCAGGGAGGTGGGCGCGGAGATTATCCTGTCGAACACCTATCACCTGTTCCTCAGACCGGGACACGGACTGATCAGGGAGTTCGGCGGCCTCCATGGTTTCATGAACTGGGACCGGCCGATCCTGACGGACAGCGGTGGTTTTCAGGTCTTCAGCCTGGCCGACCTCAGGAAGATATCCGATGACGGGGTAACGTTCCAGTCGCACCTCGACGGCGGGGCAAAGCATTTTTTCACGCCCGAGACGGCAGTGGAGATACAGGAAGCACTCGGCGCGGATATCATTATGGCATTCGACGCGTGTATTCCCTATCCGGCGAGCCGCGATTATGCGGGGGAGTCCCTTGAACGCACCCTGCGCTGGGCAGTACGCTGCCGGGAGGCGAAAAAGGATACGGGCCAGGCGCTCTTCGGAATCGTACAAGGGGGAATGTACCCGGATTTGCGGAAAATCTCGGCAGAGGCGCTCGTCGATATCGGGTTCGACGGCTATGCCCTGGGCGGTCTGTCTGTCGGCGAGACAAAGCCCATGATGTACGAGATGATCGAGGCTTCGGTGCCTTCCCTGCCGGAAGACAAGCCCCGGTATCTGATGGGGGTAGGGACGCCGGAAGACCTGATAGAGGGAGTTGACCGCGGCATTGATATGTTCGACTGTGTCATGCCCACACGGAACGCACGGAACGGGACGTACTTCACCTCCTTCGGCAAGGTCGTGATCAAGAATGCCCGATACGAGCGGGACCAGCAGCCCATCGATCCGGAATGCGGCTGTTCAACGTGCAGGGATTTCTCGCGGGCCTATCTGCGGCACCTGCTGAATGCCGGTGAAGTGCTGGCGTTGCGGCTCGGCACCATCCACAACCTTTTTTTCTATCTGAACCTGATGCGCGAGATCAGGCAAAGCCTGGACCAGGGCAGGTTCAGGGAGTTTAAGCGGGAATTCCTCGCGAAAAGAGAAAATAAAGATTAGCATTACGTCACGTGCTGAAACACAATGCTCACGTTATTTTGGGTTAGTTACTGAAGAATCAAATTCTGCCCAAAATGGATAGAATATATTGCCGAAAGTCATAATAGCCTTGCAGATAGAGGTCGATATAATGATTTTTGGGCTGTCGTTTTTTTATAAATTTGCACTTTCCAATTTACAATTTTCAATTCCGCTTTATGCGGGTTTGGTATTTGTTGTTTATTTGGTAGTTGAATTTTGAAATTTGGAACTTTTCCTCAAGGAGGTACTAACCATGTTTATCGAAACGGCATATGCCATGGGCGCGCCGGGAGGTGCAGGAGCGCAGGGCGGCGGAGGCGGGGCAGGCCTCGTCATGATGGCCGCTATATTCGCCATCTTTTACTTTCTCCTCATCAGGCCGCAGCAGAAAAAGATGAAGGACCACAAGCTGATGGTGGAGAAGCTGAAAAAAGGAGACCGTATCGTTACGGCCGGCGGTATGTACGGCACCGTCGAGGGCGTCAGTCCCCAGACCCTTACCGTAAAGATCTCCGAGGGAACCAAGGTGAAGCTCACCCGCAGTTCCGTTGCCGCCGTGGTGACCACGGAAGAAGAGAAAGAGTAAGCGGATCTTTTGGCACGGATGGACCGGGATGATCAGGGAATGACAAAGCCCAACAGTCTAAATAATGTCAAAGTTCAAGATCCAAATGCCAAATAAATGTCAAATGACAAAATGCAAAGGCCTCAATCTTGTTGCCAATTGATTTTTTGACATTCACTTGAACTTTGAGCTTTGAACTTTGGAATTAGTCATTACCTCTGCGTCATCTGTGGTTAAGCTTTGACAATACGGCGTAATAGATTGGGAGGCGGTTTCATGAAAAAGAGTATTCGATGGAGGCTGGCGCTTATCCTGGCATCGCTGGTGATCGCGCTGTTTCTCTTCCTGCCCTCTGCCGTCAAGACACTGCCGGCATGGTGGACCAACGCGGTTCCGAAAATCTCCCTCGGCCTCGATTTGCGCGGCGGAAGCCATTTGGTCATGCGGGTGGAAACGGACAAGGCCGTGGAGTCTTTCGTTGACAACAGAGTGGCGGATCTCCAGGCGACTGCCAAGGAGCAGGGGCTCGCGGTGACCTTCGACCGGGTAGGGCAGACGATCTCCGCAAAGATGCAAGAGCCGCTCAAGCAGCAGGTCGATGATTTCATAAAAAAACGTTATGCTAATTTTGAGAACACGTCTGAATCCCCGGGAGAGATTGTATACAGCCTCGATCAGCGAGCTGCGACGGGAATCAAAAAAGACGCAGTAAGCCAGGCCCTCGAGCGTACACGCAGGAGGGTGGACAAATACGGCGTGGCCGAGCCGTCCATCTACAAACAGGAGCAGGACCAGATAGCGCTCCAGCTCCCGGGCGTGGGCAATCCCCGGGAGGCCATTGCCTTCATCAAAACCACGGGGAAACTCGAATTCAAGATGCTCGATGCCGAGTCCGACCTCCAGAAGGCCCTGGCCGGCACGGTTCCGAAAGGCAGGGAGATCCTGTACGGCGAACGCGTCGATAATTCGGGAAGGATCGTGAACGAGCCGTACCTGCTTTACGCGAGGACGCTCCTGACCGGAGACACGCTGAAAGATGCCAAGGTCGGCATCGACGATTTCGGCAAGCCGTCGGTCTCTATTACTTTTGACAGCGAGGGCGCCCGCATCTTCGAACAGATCACCGGGGCGAATGTGGGTAAGCAGATGGCCATCGTCCTCGACGGCGTGGTCCATTCCGCGCCGGTGATCCAGGACAGGATCGGCGGCGGCACTGCGCAGATTACGGGCAACTTTACCCACGACGAGGCGGCGAAGCTCGCCTTTGTTCTTCGCGAGTCCCTTCCGGCGCCCATGAAGATCATCCAGAACATCACCGTCGGCCCGTCGTTGGGGCAGGACTCCATTGACATGGGGGTACGGGCGACGCTCATCGGCGGTTTTCTCGTTTTGCTGTTCATGATGTTCTATTACCGTATATCGGGTGTTATCGCTGACTATGCCATTGTCCTGAACCTGGTCCTGCTCCTCGGCGCCATGGCGCTGCTGCGGGCGACCCTTACGCTGCCCGGCATTGCCGGTATTATCCTGACCATCGGCATGGGCGTTGACTCGAACGTGCTGATGTTCGAGCGCATCAGGGAGGAGCTTCGCACGGGCAAGGCGCCGCGTCCTGCAGTGGATTCGGGATACGATAAGGCCTTCCTCACCATCCTCGATTCACACGTGACCACCCTGATCACCGCCGGCGCCCTGTTTCTCTTCGGCACCGGCCCGATACGGGGCTTTGCCGTGACGCTCAGCCTCGGTATTATGATCAACCTGTTTACGGCCCTCGTGGGCACCAAGGTGCTCTTCGATGCCATTAATGCCAGGTGGAAACTGCAAAAACTCAGCATTTGACCGGCCTGGTTAGGACGGTTTTACGGAGGGTGTAATGCTTCAGATTCTGGGTAAGACGAATATCGACTTTATCGGCAAAAAAACTTATTCCTTTGCCATCTCGGCCGCCCTCATCCTTCTCGGTATTCTGGCCATTGTGCAGATCGGGAGGGGTCAGGCGAACCTGGGCGTGGATTTCGTGGGAGGATCGACGGTGCAGCTCAGCTTTGACGAGCACCTCCCCATCGACGATGCGAGGGCCGCCCTGGAAGCAAACGGGTTCGCGGGCGCAACGCTCCAGGAATTTACGGAAGGGAACAAGATCCTGATCAAGCTCCGGGAGACCGAGGGCGTGGCAGACCGTGTCGTGGACATGTTCAAGAAGGAATTTCCCGAACGGAAGTTCGACCTGGACAGCATCATCGAGATCGGCCCGGTGATCGGTAAGGCACTGCAGAAGGACGCGCTTCTTGCTCTGCTGATATCGGTCATCGCCATCATTGCGTATATCGCGATCCGGTTTGAGTTCAAGTTCGGCGTGGCCGCGGCAACTGCCACCATGCACGATGTGCTGACGGTCCTCGGCATCTTTTACCTTCTGAACAAGGAGATCAACCTTCTCGTCTTCACTGCCCTGCTCACGCTGGCCGGGTATTCCCTCACCGATACCGTTGTCGTTTTCGACCGGATCAGGGAGAATCTGAAGAAAGGCAGGCGCGAGCCCTTACCCACGCTCGTGAACAACAGCGTGAACGAGGTGCTCTCGCGGACGCTCATCACGTCGATTACCGTGATCCTCGTGCTTATTCCCCTTGTGTTCTTCGGCGGAGAGGTATTGCACGATTTTTCCCTCACCCTTCTCCTGGGCGTAATCGTCGGTACCTATTCGTCGGTCTTCGTGGCAAGCCCCATCCTCGTGGTGTGGCACGCGAAACAGGGCGGCAGGCTGATCAAGAGAAAATAATTGCTTCGAGGAGTGAAGGCTCGGTTTTTTTGACGTTTGCTTATGGTGAATCGTGATAAGGCACTCTCAATACCGGTAGCAGGTGTGGAGGTACCGCCTCTCTCAGGCTCGGACCCTCTTGCGTTGTCATGCGGACCAGCAGGCTGTGATTCCACCTGCTGTAAAAACGGTTCTCCCATCGTGCTCAATCCCTATGAGATCTCGATGATCTGCCGCGAGAGCGGCCAGTCCTATGAAGATCTCCTGGACAGCCTGGAGAGCGGGAGGGCGAAGGGATTTCCCCTCGTCATGCTGCCCCGCTTTCCGGTCTGCCATTTCTGGTCTGACGACGGTTGCCGCATTTATCATGCACGGCCCCTTGCCTGCAGGCTTTTTCCTCTGGGCCGGGTATTTTTTCATGGTAGCTCGTACATTGTTTTGCCGAAGATCAATGTTTGTACGGGGATCGAACCGTTGCCTGATAAAACCGTGGGCGCCTATCTCAGCGCCCAGAACGTCGACACCTATATCGAAATGGCCGACCAGTGGATTGACTTCGTTGCCGACATGGAATCCCTGGGGCTTACGGACAAGCCCGTCACGTCGGTGATCTTCCATATGCTCGTGTACAGTCCCGACACGCCGCCGGCCACGGGATCGTTCGACTCGAACGCATCGGCGGAAGACCTGTTTCTCCTGCGTCTCCGCACCGCGCGGGATCAGGTCCCCCGTTTTTTAAGCGGTGCATAATGCTCATGTTTAAAACGATACATTTCCCTACGGATGCGACCGTTGAATCAGCATCGTCGGCCAGGAGCATGAATACAGGCAGAAGGTGAAAAAAAACTGGCAATTCATCGAGAATGTTGCTACACTAATATGAATATTGCCAGAGCATACATAGCATCCCAATCATTGGTACAGGTAAGGCGGCGCCTGTCTCATGGAGCGTCGACGTATTCTGTTATTTACTCTGCACAGGACGTCTCTGTGTGTTCTGCAGTTGCTCGTAATTAACCACGGACCGTTACGAAGGAGGGTATAGCATGGGTGATGAAACCAGAGTACAGATGCGGGAAGTAAAGAAGGGCGCGTCTGCAATAGGGGAGATTGCCGAGCGCTACTTGATACGCTTGCTGGGGCCGCTCGGCAAAAAACTGCAGTCCGCCGGCAAACAGGGCAGGCTCATGGCACTCATCGGCGTCGTGGTTATGCTGGTCAGTCTGCTTCTGATTCTGTTTACGTCGCTTGACTCCAGTATTGCACAGCCACGCACACTTACGGCAAAGAAGAGAGTCGTAAATATCAGAAGCAAGCCTTCTGTACGGGCAAAAGTGGTAAAAAAGGCCTGGAAAGGGAATACCATGCGCCGGCTCAGGTCCACCCGGAACTGGCACAAGGTAAAAAGACGAGGCAAGACGGGATGGGTTGCCAAAAGCGTAGTCAGCGGCAACAAGCGACTCGTCATCGTCTATACGATGAAAGGATTCGGCATCGTGTTCCTGATTGGAGCCGGACTTTTTGTCGGAGGTATTTTACAGAGAAGGTAACAATTTGTTCCCGCGCCTCCGTGCCTCGACGAAACCATGAGGCCGGAGGCGCATCCTACCGCGCCTGTTTCTTCAGGACTTCCTTGTTGTATGCCGCGATGACATCCCGCCGCGTTACCATGGCGATCACTTTTTTCGGATAGTGCGTATCGATCACCGGAATCTCCTCGATATCCTTCGTCGAAAATCGCTCCATGGCCGTATTGAGGTTGTCATACGGGCTGAGGGTGATCACCTTCTCCGTGGCAATATCGATGGCCCGCACGATCTTCTTGATATCCTCCTCGAGCATCACCGGACGCACGTCCTGAATGGACACGACGCCCACCATTTCGTTCCCGGCATTGACCACGGGTATATGGAACCGCTCCGTATTGATCATCACGTTCACGAGATCGCTCAGCGTCGTATGTTCGTGGACCGTCGGGACGCCCTCACGCATCACGTCCTTTACCTTGACGCTGCTCATGATGGCCACTTCCCGGCCTGCGTGAATTTTTACGCCCCGCTCCGTCAGCTCAACGGTGTCGATGGAGTCGGCATTAAGTCTCCTGGCGACGAGGCTGCCGATGATCGACGAGAACATCAGGGGTATGATGATCTGATAGTCACCCGTTATTTCAAAAAGCAGGAAGATTCCCGTCAGGGGGGCGTGGGTGGCTGCCGAGAGAAAGGCGCCGATGCCGACTGCCGCATACGCGCCCGCTGTTGCGGTGTATTCGGGGAAGAGTGCATGGACGAGAATGCCGAAACTGCCTCCGATCATGGCACCGATAAAGAGCGCCGGCGCAAAGACACCGCCTGCCCCTCCTGACCCTAGGGTGAAGGCCGTTGCGAACATCTTCAGAAAAATGAGCAGTATGATCGGAAAAATGAAGGTGCTGACCTGCACCTCTTTTATGTTCAGCACCGTACCGATGAAGTCATAGCCGTCTCCCATGACCTGCGGCAGGAAGATCCCGATGCAGCCGACGACAAAGGCGCCGAAGATCGGTTTGAGCTGCGGGTGGAGGTGAAGGCGCTCGAATTTCTTCCTGATCCGATGAAATATTTTGATATAGGCGACGGCGAGCACGCCGACGATGAGTCCCAGCATGATATACAGGGGAATTTCGAAGGGGCTGACGAGGTCATACTGCTGCAGCACGGGAAAGGCCGGGTTCGCGCCGTAGAACCACCGGGCGATGACCGTGGCGATTCCCGATGAAATCACGATGGCGGAAAACGAGGCCAGCTCGTAATTCCCGAGCAGTACGATCTCGCTCGCAAACATTACGCCGGCGATGGGCGCGTTAAACGTTGCCGCGATGCCCCCGGCGCAGCCCGCCGCGATCAGGAGCCGCATCCGCTCTCCGGAGACGCGAAAGACCTGCCCCACGCCCGAGCCGACAGTTCCTCCGACGAAGGCAATGGGACCCTCCACGCCTGCGGAGCCGCCGGAACCGATGGTCAGGGCGGGGCCGAGGGTTTTGATCACGATATTCCGGAGTTTGATGACGCCGCCCTTGATGTTGACGGTTTCGAGAAACTTGGGGAATCCATAGCCGTTCACCTGTCCCGGAAAGGTTAAGGACAGGGGAATGAGCAGCAGGGCGCCGAACATCGGGAGGAGGGGAAGGAGCAGACGGCCAGGTCCCCATTCGGGGATCTGGAGCAGCCGGGAGCCTCCCACGAAAATGACATCGTGTACGAAATGCATGGTTGAGCGGAACAGAACATTTGCGACGCCGGCAAGAATACCGATGATGAATGCCTGGACAATGAGCAGGGTATGCTCACCGGGTCTGAAGTGCGGGAGCCAGGAAAGTTTTATGGACAGTTTATTTACTGCACTCTTTATCGTGCTCTGCATAGTCTGTTACGAATGAAATTCTTCCCAAGATGGCAAGAAAAAAAACCCAAAGAAGGAAAAGCCTTAGACAGGATTAACAGGATTTTCAAAAGGCTATTTATTGGATTTTATCCTGCCTGTGGCCTTAGTTACTGAAGAATCAAATTCTACCCAAAATGGGTAGAAAATATTATCGAAAGTGGAGCCCCTCCGGCAGTCACGCCAAGGCGTGATTGAATAACGCGACATCCCGCAGCAGTCCCGATGGAGCGGGATTGCGGCCGCGGGGTCATAAAAACCTAACAAATAGAGGTCTATATGACGCTTTTTGAACTGTCGTTTTTTTAAAATTTGCACTTTTCAATTTCCAATTTTCACTTCCGCTTTATGCGGGTTAGGGACGATCATGATGACGTCACTGTGGCGACATATAACTTTTTTCTTATTTTACTGCCTCGTGAGAATCCGAACCCGCCCCCTCCTCCCGGCCAGGGCACGCACAGCCTCAGAAAACGTGCTACAATAGAAACAGCAGTTTAATGTGGATGCATTTTATCCTGTTTTTAGCGTTTACGCAGAAAGGAGCACGTTATGGCGAACAAAAAATTATATACAATCATTCTCCTTGCCGGCTTTACCCTCTTTGCCTCCACTGGATGTTCCCGTACGCCAGAGCAGAGAGCCGACCGCATCGTGGAGCATATGGCAAAAAAGCTTGAGCTGAACGATACGCAGAAGGCCCGGCTCGACAAGATCAAGGGCGAATTCATCGTCAAGCGACAGGAACTGATCACGTCACGGGGAGGCACGTTTGAAGAGGCCAACGCCTTGATGAGAAGCGAGACGATCGATCAGGCACGATTAAACGCCCTCGTCGACAAAAACAAGGAGCAGGCGGCAGACATGGTCCAGTTCGTCTTTGCGAAATTCAACGAGATCCATGACATCCTGACGCCCGAGCAGAGGGAAAAGCTGGTTTCCAAGATCGAAAAGTATAAAGGAAAAGGCAGGTACCACCACTGATAGCTCATGAGTCGGCTGGCAACATCAACGTGCAGGGTGCCGGTGAATGCCCTTTCACCGGCACCCTGCACGTTGGGCTACCCGTTTGTTGCCCCACTTAATTGAATAACCCCTTACATCTCTTTGAGAACAGAGCCGCAAACTGACTGAATCCCTCAGATTGAAGACGGCTAATTACCCTTTTTACACGAATACGGTCCGATTTTTCTCCCAGAACTTCCAGCCACGAACAAATAGAATCAGAGAGTTCCTCTTCAAGTTTGACATTCAGGAGTGGGCGCAAGTCTTTAAATTTTTCCAATACTCGAAGCTGATACTCACCTGCGTATTCTTCTGCCACTTCACCGTCTAAATTAAAACCGCCATGAGCCGATGGAGACAGCAAGCTCAGAGCGGCTCCTGCATCCTGCTTTACAACAGCAAGTTGTAACAGGTGGCGTAATGCATAGTATTGAACTGGTCGCATACAATCAACATCATCAATTTTTGTTCCGCTGCGCACCAACTTTATTATTACCTGCAACTTTTTTTTATCAGCATGCCCAAAATCTCCGGGGAAAACGAGGTCACAACAGTCAGGACAGGTCGTGCCGTATTTGATCGTAATACCCTGCCATCCGTTCAATTGCGAAGTTTTTCTCGGAATTTTGAACGAATTCCCGGCATCACATCCGACGAGCAAAAACAGTCCGAGCATCACTAAAAGATATCCCGGCCTGATATGCTCTTTAGAATGTTGCCGCTTCATCATTGCTCCACTTCTCTTTTCGCAGGTAGACGAATGAATGTTTCTTCTTTCTTATTTCCTATGCTCGGAGCCTGTTTCGTTAGTTCCCGTTCAAAAGATTTTTTGGTCCTAAATTTAGGGTCTGGGCTTGTGCCGCACCCTAATGAAGCGCTCGGCCCTCCTCGATGCAGCCGTATATGTTTTCTTACCGTACCTTCTGTCTCTGTTTTGCCAAAACCGAGAAGATTGAGGACTTTTGTCAAGATGCTGGATTTTTTGGCTGTCGTGAAAGTGTCTTTCTTTCCTTTTCCAATATCCGTTACCGATATGGCATGCTTTGTATCCCAGCCAAAATCATCCTGTACATTTTGTATTTGCCCCCATTTAGGTTCGTCACCCAATATTGTACCTCTATTTACTCCACCTTCTTTTGGTACCATCCGGGCTTCAAAGCTCAATTCGGTAGATCCAATCGGCTTGGTCAAGCTACCGGACTTTTCTGCAGCTTCGTATGCCTGTATCGTGTCATAGTCATACACCTCAAATTTATGAATCAAATATGGATTTTTCTTGTACCTTTTTAAATGGCTGATGTCATTTTTATTGCTCCATCTCGAGCTAACAGGAACCAAGACATCTTCTCCATCCGGGTCCGTAAACTTCACAGGATTGAGATGAGAATAAGAGTACAATCCAAGATTTGCAGGATTGAATACGCCACCCATCCCTGGAAGCGTCTGATTCACTTCCTGTTCGTCAACAGGCAAATATTTTCCCATAGCCGGATCAGCGCTTATCCATTTTGAGAGTATCGGATCGTAGTATCGTACTCCATAGTAATACAACCCGGTCTCCGGATCAAGCTCTTTTCCGGTGAATTTGTACCCGGGCGTATTGCCTCCGTAACTGCCGCCCTCTTCTATCCACGTCTCACCAAAGGGGAAGTATTCCAGGTGCTGATACACTGCTCCCTTTGCATCGGTGATCATATTGCTACTCCCAAGATGGTCGCCGTGGAAGTAGAACAGATCTTTCTCCACGGGCTGGTTCACACCGGTCTGGTAGCCGTCGGGCAGCCTGCGGATGATCCCAAGCTTCTTGCCCCGGCCTTGATCTAACCCCTGCTCGCCCGGTATGGTTGTCGTACTGGTGGCTGTGTTCGAGCTCGTGGATGTCGTCGAACTGTTCGCACTTACCGTGTTCGGCGTTTTAACCAGCTTCGAGACGACCCTGGTCTCTCCGGCGAAGACACTCTTAGTGCCGAGCTGGCCGTTCCTCACGGAGTAGAACCGGTTCACATAGATAGTCTCACCATGCTGACCTCTCTTGACTACTCGTTCACCGCTGTCATCATAAAGGAAGTACGTACTCTTGCCGTTGTCATCTATCTGTTTCACCCTGTTTTCTTCGCTCCAGGAAATGGTCCTTCGCGTCCCGTTCTTTTTGTGCGTCCAGCCCTTCATGTTTCCGGCAGGATCGTACGTATAGAGCTTATCCCCTGCGTCAGTCACGGCATGGGGCTTCACACTCAGGTACTTGTATTCGAGAGAGTAATTCGTCTCTTTGGGCTTATGGACACTGAGAGACGGCTGTATAATCTTGTGATCCTGGTCCTTTTTCAGCATATTTCCGATAGTGTCATAGGTAAACTCATTCCGGTAGGTGTTCTGCTTGCCCGGACCGAAGGTATACTCTCCATTGGCAAGCGTGAGCCGGTACAAATCATCGTACTTAAAGGACTGTTCGACCGGGCCAGCCGGGAGCGCCGTGTTCGTTGGTGTGGAAATAGCATTTTTCAGACTCAGCACATTGCCCATGAGGTCGTATTCGTACAACAAGTTCTGGATGGTTCGGCCGTTCTTTAGCTTGGTTAAGAGGTTCTTGAGTCGTCTGGTCTTGATATCATTCGTATAGTACGATGTAATACCATTTCCATATGTAATGCTCTTTCGCTGACCGAACTCATCAAATCGCAGAGACTTGATGTAGTCATAACGGTTACCCTTCTTTTCTCCCCAAGCTGCCCGGAGCATGCCGCCATTGTCGTAGGCGTAATACAGTTTTTCACCATCAGGATAAACCATCTCGAGCATGCGGCCGAAAGAATCAAAGACATACTCGGTTGTAAATTTTTTCTGCTGCACCGGCGGTGTCTTTGCGTTTACCGTCTTTACTTCTTTGGTGATTTCACCAAGTTTGCCATAGAACCGCTCTTCTTCGCCGGATTCGTCCGTAACCTTCTTGATCCTTCCTGCTCGGTTGTAGGCCGCTCTCATGGCGCCGTATTCGTAGAACACATCCATGCTGTACGGATAGTCGATTTTCTTCAGCCGATTAAAAACATACTCGTACCTGATCTCCTTGCCCCGCTGGTAGTTGGCAGTGAGCTTACCCCTTAGGTTTCCATTGGCATCGTAATCATACTCAGTACGGCCGGTGTCGGGATTCGTGATGGCAATTCTGCGACCTGATAAGTCGTATTCGACAGTGGTGGTATTATCGTTATCATCTTTTATGTGAGTAATCTGATTCAATGGATCATAGGCATAGGTTGCAAAGATCGGCGACCCGTTGCTATGCTCTCTGATCGCAACGATATTGTCATCGGCATCTCGGTACGTTATCTTTACCCCTCTGCGGTTCGTCCCTCCGATTTTATTGCCTTCGGGATCAACAACGGTATTCATAAAGTACGTTGGACCGCTAATGCTTACTTGTCCAAAGCCGTAGGTAGTAGTAGCAACCGCGTATCCACCCGGTGCCCTGGAGTCTGGCATCATGGTTGAGGTAAGACGATCTATTGGATCATGGACGAACTTTTCTGGGTTCAGCGGTGTGATAAGTCTGAGATAGGCGTATAAGTCTCCGCTGCTCTGGAAAACAGGCTGACCCTGCTCGACGACCCTCCCCATATCATCATACACAATTTTGCCGGAAACAGTCATGCCGTGCAAGCCGTTTACATCTGCTTCCTTTTTGGTTTGGATCATCCTGTTCATACCATCAACAAAAATCACCGTATCCAAGGTGTTCCCATTACTGCCGACTCGTGAGACGGCCTTATTCTCAGTGATGGCGCGCGTCGGAGTCGTAATGCTCGCATCGTCAGCGCTCACCACCGGCGGCGTGAACTCAAACGCAATAGTTGCGGTGCCGTTCGGCTCGCCCGTATCGTCCGTATCATAGGGACCATAAACGAATTTTAGCCTGCCGAATTCATCATAAATATTCACTTGATAGTTACCGTTCACGTCTTGCGACTTATATACTTCACCAAAACGAAGTTCGTAGGACGCCTCTGAGTAGTATGGCCCACCTTCGGAAGCCGGTAAATTATCCTGAATCTTTGTAATGTACGTTGCGATCTCGGCGTCATAAGTATACCTAAGAATATAACCTACCGGATCGGTTATGGTCGTGATGTTTCCGTGATTATCATAGGTCATCCGCCATTCCGAGTTTTGGTTCGCCGTAATCAGACTCGTAAGGGTCAGCATGTTTCCGGTGGCAGAGTTATAGGTTGCCCATCGCCTCCGCAGCGTCTTGCCGTTTGAGTCTTGCACCAATATCTCTGCTGGATTAGCAACAATATATTCCTGCGGGTTTCTCCAGTATGTTATGGTTGCAGTCACATCATCCTCAGTTGTGCTGAGATCACCTTTCTTGAAGAATGAGGCAACATTGCCGTACAGGTCGTATGTAAAGGTCTGGTACGTATTCTTCTTGTAGCCGGTTTCACTTACAGTTGTCCCGTCATAGAAATAGGTATCCCTACGTCTCAATTTTGGGAATCGGCTGCCAGATGCAATGTCAGTCAGTTCGTAGGCATTCGCCGTTTGATCCCAAACATTGCCTAGCCTGTCTCTCGTAACCGACTTCGCAAGAAGATTTTTGAGGTAGTAATCTCTATTCAAGTGGGTTCGAGTAATTGACCGCTCTATAGACGTTCCCTTGGCATGCCTTTCTAGCACTCGGTCAAATCCATAGAATTCTTGCTCATAGCGATCATAGTATCCATCGCCGTATTCATATCGCGTGTCGTAGGCATTGCCCATGCCATCCGAAAGAAGAGACCTTCTCATCACCCACTGACTCTGGGGCATGTCCACGGTATTGCCTTCAAGCTCATACTCCAGCGTAAACTTCCCGCCCAGGGGCCGCCGAACCTCTTTCAGAAGATTGGTCCGGCCGACGTTGTTCACCCGCGCGTAGACCCCTTGGTCGTCCTCAAGCTTCAACACATGATCAACAAGGCCGTCGCCGTTAATGTCACTAAACGTGAGGGCCGAGCCGCCTTCGCCGCCCGACATGGAAACGCTCGGCGCGATGTCGATCCAGGCCACGGTCAATATGGGGATCAGCGGGATCATGATGACCACGCCTGCCGTAAGCTGATACGATTCCGTTGCCGTGTAGTTGATCGTATCATTCTCTCCCGGAAGCCATCTGGCGATATTGCCGTCTGCCACGTCGCGACCCCAGGCCGGCGCGTTCCACTGCTCCGTATCACCGAAACCGTTTCCGCGGTTCAGCTTCACCTGGAAATAGTCGTCTCTGCGATCAGAGCGCTTCAGGATCTGGTCTGCCAGGCCATCACCGTTGATGTCCTGGAGCGCCGTGATCCCCCGGGCGACCGTATAGCTCGCGCCGCCGCCGATGCCCCAGAACGATGCGCCGAGACTGTACGTGGCGTTCTCGTTGATCTGGAGCCCATCTGCATTGATGTCCACCTTGGGATCATTCGAAATGTTCTCGACGCCCCAGCCCCCGGACGGCCACGTTATTGTACTGCTGAACCGGTAACCCAGGTTCAGCGAGACCAGGAAGCCGCCCCCGCCGCGTGACACGCGGTCCGGCAGCCCGTCACCGTTGATGTCCATCAGGTCACTCGAGGAATCGGAAACGCCATAGGAGAGGCCCAGGGATGCGCCCGGACTCTGCACCTTCACCGTCACGCCCTTCGGATTCTGCTTGTTCTGCGGCAGCGTATAGGCCAACTGGTAGCTCACATTTTCATTGTCGATGGTGCGCACCGTGCCGACGCCCAAAGGATAGGCCTGGGGTGCAAATCCATTCACGCCGTTGTTGAACAGCACGCTGCCCTGGGACACCTGGTCCGGGAACCGGTCGCCGTTCATGTCCAGGAAGTCGAGGTTGCTCTTTGAGTCGCCGTTGCTGAAACTCGCCCCGGCAGGACCGAGACCAACGCCGAAGGCCGTGTTCTTCGACACGCTCTGCTGGATCGTGCCCACGCCGATGCCGGAGATGATCGCCGACACGTTGCCGCCGACACGCGAAGATTTCTGCTGTTCTTTGCCAAGGTACTCGTCCTGGCCGCGGCCGCCCCAGACAGGTTTCCGGTACGCCAGCACGCCCTGCCACTCCGGATTCATATACACGAAGGCATAAGACGGCTGGTTCTTGTAATCGTCTCCGTCGAAATCACTTTCACTGGGCACATCGCCTGCCCGCGTCCTTTTGATCTTGGCCTCATTCCACGCAAGGTTGCCGTTCCAGTCGCCGTAGTGCCACTGGCGGTACCCGCCGGCAAAGGCCTCGGCATCGGCACGGTCCTCATCGTAGTAGCGCTGGTCCCAGGACCGCAGGTTTGCCTGCTTTGCCTGATAGATCAGGCTGAGCGGATCGCAGTCTTTCACGCCTTCGATCGGATCGTCGGTGCAGGTAACTGCCTGGCACTGGGTAGGCGGAATGTTCGGGTTATACACGGCGGTCTGCGCCTCGCACTGTCGGCAGTTGCCATCCTCCGGCCCTTCTGCGGCGGGGCATACCGTGATATGGCACGGGGGCTCGCCGTTCTGGCCCTCGCAGTAGCCATAGGCCACAACATCGGTATCGATTGTCTCCGTCACTGGCCGGCAGACCGTCTCTCCCGTTGACGAATCGACGGTGCAGTATTCGCTGTACGTGATCCACGGCTTCCACGAAAGTTTCGTCGTGTCAATGTTGTCCCTCGACTGCAGGCCGAGGAAGATCCGGTCGCCTGCAGTTACCGGTATTTCGAAATCGTGCGGGATACGTTCTACCCCAGAGGGAGTCCCGGCCGGAATGAGCTTCTTCCACAGCAGGCTGTTCACGCCCCGCACCACGGCGAGTACGCTGCCCGTCTTTGCCCGTCGCACGATGTCACCGTGGACGCGCACGGTGCCGTCGTAGGGCGCCACCCAGAAGCGCGGCAGATCGGTAGGCGTCAGGTAATAGAAGGGATAGTTTACCTGGCCGTACTGGTGCAGGTCTTCTTCGTCCACCGTGGCTCCCGGCGGAAGATCGGGTACGTCGATGGTGCAGACCAGCTTCCCGTCACTGTCTGGCTCGCAGTCCACGGGACCACAGGAATACTCCGTGGGGCTCTTGTTCGGCTTGATCAGGCAGTACTCTTCATACACGATCTCGGGCTGCCATGCCACGAGATCGGCGTCGACCGTTGTGTCTGCCAGCACATCGAACGTAAGCTCGTCGCCGGGAAGGACTTCCTGAACGATGTCATGTTCGAAGACTTCTTCACTCTCCGCTGACGCCTGATTACTCCACAGGACCGTATTGTTCCGGCGGATCCGGAGCGTCACGTTGTCGGAACTCGCACGTTTGACGGCGCGCCCGGTGATCCGGACCCGGCCTTTTGCTCCCGGGCGCCAGCCATTGTAGGGATAGCCGGAGAGGCGCAGCTCTGTACCGGAATCGAAGGTAAACAGCGAATGTCCCTGGGTGTCCGTCAATTGGTCCTGTGCCTCGGTGATATCGACACAGGGCTCGCTCCCGTCTTCCTGCCTGACACAAGCCGTTTCATAGGTGACCACAGGCTGCCAGGAGACATCGTCTGCTTCTGTGTCGTCCACGGAACTCACCCGGAAGTACAGCCGGTCTCCCGGAGAGACGGATATGGCCAGATCATGGGAATCAGAAGATAATTCGGTCGCGGGCAGCTCTGCGGTCCAGAGCGGTGTTGCGTCGTTGTTTTTGTAGATATAGGCAAGCACGCTGGCCTTGGCGCCGTCAGGATCGTTCGGATCAACAGGATCGTCCTTACCGCCGGCCCGCAGCTTCTGGATCGTGCCCGTGACGCGCACGTCACCCTTATACGGCGCAATCCACTTGCGCACCGGATCGGACAGGAAAAAGTCGCCCTTGATCTGCGTCGCTGCCTCGTCATTGCCGAAGTCGACATGACCCGTACCATAGCCGTTCCATGGAGTAGACGCGAATTTCGTACCGTCGTTCCTGAGCACCGTCATGCCGCCCGACAGCTCGACCTTGTCCACGTACCCATCTCCGTCGATATCGGACATCATGGATTCGGCATTCACGAAGTTGTAGGAGTAGGCGAAGTTCGCCGAGGCGATCCAGTAGCCGATATGGCCGCCGATGGAGAAATTGTCCTGCTTGTTCGACCCGAGATTGCCGATGCCCGGGAAGGAGGCGCCGCGGAAGGAACCGCTGTAACGGTCCGCGCCGAGCTCGTTCAGCTCCACCCCACCGCCACTCCGGATGCGGTCTGCCAGGCCGTCACCGTCCACGTCCATGAACAAGCCGTTCGTCGTCGACGACCCGCGGCCGTAGTTGCCCTGGAACCCGAAGGTCGGGTAATTGGTCGTCAGCGCCACGTCGAGGGCGAGGGACACCGCCTTGGACTCGTCCTCGGAATCGGTCAGGCGCTGCCCCCCCGACGCGTTGGTCCATGCCTTGACCTGGGGCTGGAACCCCTGGTACCCGCTGCCTGCGGTCTGCATCTTCTCGTAGCTGAACTCGTGGCTGTAGAATTCCGCCTTTCCGCCGACTCCCTTGACGGCGATCCGCTGCAGCAGGCTCTTACCGAAATGGTATGCCTCAGCCTCTGCATCCGGCATATAGGTGAAGAGATACTGACGGATGACAGTGTCGTTGAACGTAACATCCACGTGATCGAGACGCTGGCGCGTCAAAACCTGAAACCCGGGCTTGCCGTCGATCATCACGTCTGGACGGGAAGGGGCCCGGTGAAAGACGAC
>DMKB01000031.1 GCA_003454665.1 Nitrospiraceae bacterium
TAGCCTAAAGGCCACAGGCATGATAAAAGCACGTAAGACGAATCTCCATTATTTTATACTGGAAATTATCGAGCATCCTGTAAATTCCGTCGGAGAAATGCGTTATAATCGGAGAAATGCGTTATAATAAGAAACGGTGCTTATCAGTATCCATATCAGTGCCAAAATGACTCTTTCTCTCTTTCCTCTTCGACCTCACTTTTTTGACAGTATGTACACGATAAAGGAATATTTTAAAAGATGTTAATCCTGTTAATCCTGTCTAATAATCTGTCGAAGTTTATTTTCGGGCCAATCCCGTCTTCTTCGCCGCCTCGGCCACGGCATGGGCAACGGCAGAGACCACTTTCTTGTCAAAGATGCTCGGGATGATGTAGTCCTCGTGAAGCTCGTCGTCCTTCACGACGTGGGCAATGGCCTTTGCAGCGGCGATCTTGACGTCTTCATTGACACCACGGGCCTGCACGTCCAGCAGCCCTCTGAAGATACCGGGGTAGCTCAGCATATTGTTGATCTGGTTTGGATAGTCGGACCGTCCCGTGGCGAGAACCCGCACCAGAGGGAGGGCTTCTTCCGGCGCAATCTCCGGATCGGGGTTGGCCAGGGCAAAGACAATCGGGTCCTTGGCCATCCGTTTGACGTCATCGGGCCCGATGATATTGGGGGCCGAGAGACCGATGAACACATCGGCCCCCTCCATGGCGTCGGGGATGCTCCCTTTGATCTTTCGCGGGTTCGTCATGTCCGCGAGGGCCTGCCGGAAAGGGTCCATACCCTCTTTTGCGTCCGAGCACAGCGCCCCTTCCTTGTCACAGACCGTGATATCCTTTGACCCGTAGGCCGAGAGGATCCTGGCCGTTGCCGTGCCGGCAGAGCCGGCGCCGGCGACGACGACCTTGAACGTGTTCATGTCCCGTTTCAGCAGCCGTGACACATTGATCAGCGCGGCGAGGACGACTACGGCAGTCCCATGCTGGTCGTCGTGGATGACCGGGATGTCGAGGGCTTTCCGGAGCCTGGTTTCGATATCGAAACAGCGCGGCGCGGCGATGTCCTCGAGATTGATGCCGCCGAAGGGGGTCGCAATATTTTTCACCGTCGCCACGATCTCGTCGGGGTCTTTCGTGCCTAGGGCAATGGGGAAGGCGTTGATTCCCGCGAACTCCTTGAAGATCATGGCCTTGCCTTCCATCACCGGCATGGCGGCTGCCGGGCCGATGTCGCCGAGGCCAAGGACCGCGGTGCCGTCGGTGACCACGGCCACGCTGTTTCCCTTGATGGTGTAGCGGTAGGCATGGTCGCGGTTTTCCCGGATGTCCAGACAGACCCGGGCCACGCCCGGCGTGTAGACCTGGGACAGGTCGTCGCGGTTCCGCACGGGCACGCGGTTGTGGATCTCGATCTTTCCGCCCTCATGGCCGGAAAAGGTCCGGTCCATGACCCGCAGGACGCGCACTCCCTTGAGCTTCTTGATTGAGCGTACGATCTCTTTTTCGTGCTCGTAATTGCGGGCATCGGCCGTCACGTCCCGTACGATAGTTCCCTTTTCGACGCGCACGATGTCCACGGTGCCGAGATTGCCTCCGGCAGCGCTGATGGTCGTGGCGACTTGGGCGAACATCCCGACGCGGTTGTCTATCTCCAGGCGGATCGTGATACTGTAGCTGGGACTCGTAGTGGAGACCATAGGGTGATGCTCCTCACTAAAAAAAGGAGAGGTTATCAAAAAACGGCAGTAGCCGTGAATAAACCGAAAAAAGGCAATTGGCCGCAGACAAGCCCAACAAGTGCGGGACTTTTTTGACAGGATGTACAGGATAAATGCTGGATAAAAAGGCTTTTAAAAAATCCCGTTAATCCTGTCTAAGACCTGTCCTGTTTTTGAAAAAGGGCAACGGTCTTAAGCCGGACTCGGACTCGTTGGAACCAATATATTGCCGCAAAGACACGAAGGCACAAAGGGTCTAAATCACAAAATAATAAAAACTAAATTATCAATAAGTTCCAAACATCAATGACCGAATATTTGAAACTTGACCATTGAAGGTTATTTGTAGTTTGTTATTTGTGATTTGTCATTTGGAATTTCCCATAGATTGATCCGCGTTGATCTGCGAAAATCTGCGGCCAAAGAGCTTTTCTGTCCTTAACGCGTCTCCCCCTGAAAATACGTTAACAGGGAAAAGGCCCCTTTGTCAAGCTGTTTGAGGCGGTTCGACGATGTATCGTTTTTTCCCACCCGTGCCGTATGACCTGCATCATATCCCCAGGGCATTGGCACGGCGTATAATGACCCATGCGCTATCCCAGACATTCAGTGCGCATCGCGCGGTACGCGGTGCAGCTCTTCTTCCTCATCCTCACGGTCTACGTGGGCTGGCGTTTTTCCCAGTTCGTTCTCCACTTCGAAGTGCCGGGCAATCCGTTCGTCCCGCGGCCGTCGTCGGTGGACGCCTTTCTCCCCATCGGCGGGTTCATGGCCTTCAAGTATTTCATCCTCACGGGCATTGTCGACCCCGTGCATCCCGCGGGATTTATCCTCTTTGTGGCGATTACCGGCGTTTCGCTCCTCCTGTGGCGGGGGTTCTGCGGATGGATCTGCCCTGTCGGCACCGTGTCCCAGTACACATGGATGGCGGGCGAGAAAATCTTCGGCAGAACGTTCACGGTTCCCAAGGGCGTTGACGCCGGGCTGCGGTCCCTCAAGTACATACTCCTCTCCTTCTTCCTGTTCATCATCGGCGTGGCCATGGCGCCGAGCATGATGGTGCTTTTTTTCATTACCGATTACTATAAGGCCGTTGATGTGCGGATGATGAAGTTCTTCACCGAGATGTCCATCGTCTCGTTCTGGGTCATCCTTGCCCTCTTTGTCCTGTCGTTTCTGTACAAGAACTTCTGGTGCCGTTACCTTTGCCCCTACGGCGCGCTTCTCGGCCTGCTTGGACGGTTCAGCCCTGTGTCCGTACGCAGGGACAACGAAGCCTGCGTCCACTGCGGCGCCTGCACCCGCCACTGCCCGACGCTGATCGACGTGGAGGCGTCGGAGACCGTAACGTCCGCGGAGTGCTTCGGCTGCCTGACCTGCGTGAGCCGCTGCCCGTCAAAGGGCGCCCTGGACGTCCACGTCCGGAAAGGGCAGAAGGCCAGGCGAATATCGCCCTTCCTCTTTCCTCTCCTCCTGGTCGGCTTCTTCTATCTCGTCATCGGGATTGGGGTGGCAACCGGGAAGTGGCACTCCAAGGTGCCCTACGAAGAGTACCAGCGGATCCTGCCGGAGGTCAAGAAGGAATATGACAGCCGGTGATCACCGGAGGCCGGTCGATGTCGTGCCACAGGAGAACTAAAAAACTGAACTCTGAACTATGAACTTTAGATCCTGAACTGACGTTATGGCCCGTTCCATCCGACTTCCACGGGTCTGGAGCAGGTCGAAAAGCTCATCCGGCCATAGCAAAGCCCCCCTTTTTTCACGTTCCGTCCTCTGCTCAAATTACTTGCCAATTTTCAAGTTTTAATGGTATCCTTACTTAGTGGGAGGAAGCTCAAGATCAGAATTGTTCCTCATAATATTGCATGGTTGCTCTGAAGAAAGATCAGGACCTGTACCCTTTTACTTGCGTGCAGGCCCATTTATTTTCAAGGAGGTCATTATGCCAGCCAAGCATACGGAATTCAGTATTAAGTTGTTGTTTATGGGTGGACTACTTACGGTTCTTGCCGGTTGTGTAGTCAAAGATTATATCCCCCCTATATCCGGCCCCACCTCGTCCGTTACGTTTATCTACAATAGTAAATACACCATGCCGGACCTGAAAAACCTGAACAAGGATACATTTAATAAAATGTCGTCGCCAGTAGACAAGCTTTCAATCGCCACATCCATTGACGGGACATGTAAATTTTCGTCACGGCGGCGGATAGCAGGGGGCATGACGAAGGACGTTGGATTTACTGCTAAAGCACGAGTGCCTGCGGGTAAGCGGCAGTTTTTTAGACTATGGGGTTTGCGCAAAAGCCTTGCAACATTTACAACTACCCAGTGTGCAGTTTCCATTACCTTTGTCCCTCAAGAGAATAAGAGCTACGTCATTACCTACCGTATGACGGCTGGGCGTTGTGAATTGAATGTTGTTAAGGTCGTAACCGTAAAGGGAAAATCCCGGTATGTTCAAGAACGGAGTATAAAAAAATATGAAGGTTTTAATTGTAACTGAACAGTGATTCGAGGTGGCAGCTTCCTTGATTGCCTTTTGATTCTTTCGGAAACGGTTTCGTGGCAGATGATAAAAAACGAGGAAGTTGAAGGCATTGAATGATAGACTCAAGACGAGAATGTCAACATCAAAGATTTTATTCATTGAAAAACATCCACGTTGCGTGTGCAATAATCGAAAAGGACGGGAAGGTGCTCTCCACACAGCGAAGTGAGGCCATGAGCTTGCCGCTGAAGTGGGAGTTTCCCGGCGGAAAGATCAATGATGGGGAGCGTCCCGAGGAGTGTCTGAAGCGTGAAGTACATGAAGAGCTGGGAATTGACATTGTTGTCGGCAGGTCGCTTTCTCCAATTACCCACCAATATCCGACGTTCATCGTTACCCTCTATCCCTTTATCTGTAGAATACGGTCCGGCGACATTACCCTCCACGAGCACAAGGCCCTCACGTGGCTTTCTCCAGAGACGCTGCATGAGCTTGATTGGGCGGAGGCGGATATTGCATTGATCGAAGATTATAGAAAAGCATTCATGAAGCGGCCATAGTATTAAGATGCGACAGCCAATTTTTTGCAGATTTCGGGCGATAAAATCCTTGGACGGCTTATACCTTCCAGGGATCAGGTTTATATTGTTTGACTTTGGGAATACTACGCAAGCCGAATTGCATTGATCGGCAGCCTGCTCATGCTTCGACCAGAATGGGAGCGGACCCGACGGGGACGCTTCTCTCAAATATTCCAGTTTCCTCTTTCCATCATCCTGTATCCCGCAACCACACCTCCGCCTTCTGCAACCCCTTTGATGCCATTCCTGAGAAGCCGCGCGGAACGTGGTATATTATTATAGAGCGGAGAATCCAGAATAATACCCCCAACAAGCCGGTTTTGGAGAGTTGTCATGGCGAATCAGGAAATCTATGAAGTGATCATTGTGGGCGGAGGGCCTGCAGGGCTCGCTGCCGGGCTGTATTGCCAGAGGGCTGCATTGAATACGGTCCTTCTGGAGAAAGGACTGCTCGGCGGCCAGATCGCTGTATCAAAGGACGTGGAGAACTACCCCGGCCTGGAGGGCATCACAGGATTCGACCTGGCAGAGAAGATGGTCCGCCATGCCCGGTCCTTCGGACTTCGCATTATGCAGGAGGAGGTCGTGGAGGTAACCGCAGGAAACGATCTCCACACGGTCCGGCTTGCCANNCAACGGCGACCTGCTCCAGTCTGTTGTCCTGATTCTTGCCGTGGGCGGGACCACTCGGAAGCTCGGCGTCCCCGGTGAGGCGGAGTATGTAGGAAGCGGTGTGTCCTACTGCGGCACTTGCGACGGGTTTTTTTTCAAGGAAAAGACCGTTGTCGTCGTCGGAGGGGGGGACACCGCCGTGGAGGAGGCGGTCTATCTGGCAAAGCTGGCGAAAAAAGTGCATCTCGTCCACAGAAAAAACGAGCTGCGGGCAAGCCGGATACTCCAGGACCGTCTTACGGCCCAGCCCAGGATCGAAGTCATCTGGAACACGATCATCACGGAAATCAAAGGGGACGGCAGAACGGTCGGCGCTGTCTCATTCAAAAACATCGAAACAGCGGAAACAGGCGAACTGCCCACAGACGGCGCTTTCATCTTTATCGGCTATTCTCCGAACAATCAATTGGTCCCCTCCG
>DMKB01000057.1:0-822 GCA_003454665.1 Nitrospiraceae bacterium
CTCCCGGGTATGGGAGCAGTCATGATACCGGCATTGGCTTACTAATTCCACTATTTCATCGAATGTTTTACGAAGGCTCGATTCGCCGGCCATCGTTCCGAGCTCCCGCAGCCCCGGCGTGTCTATGATCAGTGCACCGTTGCCGAGCGGAAGCAGTTGGCGTCTCGTAGTCGTATGCCGTCCCTTCCCGTCGTGTTCTCTGACCGCCTGCGTTTCATAGGATGCGTTCTCCAGAAGGTTATTCAGCAACGTCGTCTTTCCCACGCCTGATGAGCCGAGGAGGCAGAATGTTTCACCCGGGACCAGCATTTTTTTTACTTTCTTTATATCCCCGGTATCGGTATTGCTGAATGCCAGAACCTGAACGTCCGGCATTACCACCTGCATTTCAGCTATTTTCTTTTTTACTTCGCCCTTCGATGAGAGATCCCTTTTGCTTAACAGCACGATGGGCCGGATAGCGCTCTCATAAGCCATCACCAGGTATCGCTCCAGACGCCTGAGATTGTAATCGCCGTCGAGCGACTGCATGACAAGGGCCGTATCGACATTCGCCGCCAGCAACTGAATATCCACTTTTTTCCCTGCCGTCTTTCGTTGTAAAACCGACTTCCTCGGGAAGATTTCGTGAATGACGGCAAAGGAGCCGTCATCTACATACTGCGCGTAGACCCAGTCACCGGTGGTGGGATAGTCCAGCGGAGAATCAGCGCTGAACATGAGTTTCCCCGTCAGCTCCGCGAAAGCCTCGGTCTTTCCATTCGCAATGATAGAGCTGTCTTTCTGCACCGAAATAACCCTGGCAATGCTGAATTCACCTGA
>DMKB01000057.1:909-9788 GCA_003454665.1 Nitrospiraceae bacterium
CAAAAAAGAGGTTAACCACGAAGAGCACGAAGCATGACGAATGCAAAACAACATGACCTGCTATAAAATCAGCGCGGAAGATAACACCTCAAATTATCTTTACCTCTTAGTATTTCCTTTTGCACTGCCGTCCGCGATCGTCTCTTCATAGAGATCGGCAATTCGTTTCGCGAGTTGGCGAATGTCCACTTCCGGCTCATCATGTTCATCCGAAAGGCGCATGCTGAGCCTGACGCTTACGTCATAGCGATTATCAGCGGTGGTAAACGTCAGGGAGTAGCCTCCGCCTCCCGGCCCGAAGCCATCGATTCTGCGCCAGGCCCTCTTGCCGATGACAGGAAAGGTAACGGCGAAATACTTTTCTCCCCTGTCCGCCTTCTCTTTTCTCTCTCGTGCATATGCTTTTCTATAGACCTTTGGATCGAGCAGCTTGCCTGCCCCGGCAACGGTGATCGTACAGAAATAGTAATTCCTTGTATCTCGATGGGAAACCTGATAATCGGCGATGTACACTTTTCGATCGCCCTTCTCGAAGAGAGAGAAGGCAAAGGGAACAGCGCTTGTCGTGTTTGCTGCGATGAACTCCTTCGTTATGAGGCCATCGAAAGCCGTTGTCGAAAAAGGCGTGGCGCCCTGGCCGGCGAGAACACCTGCCGCCCGACAGAGCAGGGAGATGACTATTACGGGAGCAATGAATGCGCGTTTCATGGTGATGCTCCTCATAGAGACTATTGACTATCACGCTCCATGCCTATATATACCCCTGCGAGGAGGGCCACAACCAGAACACCGGCCGAGGCATAACTGCTTATGATGTAAGAAAGTTCGAACTTCTGTTTTATGGCCCTGCCGACGACGGGGGCGTTAATCTTTTGTATGAGATAAATAAAAAACGTGAGCGGAACGGGCGCGATGATCAGCGACAGCCAGGGCTTGAAGCGGCTTGCGAAAAATAACGCAGCCGACGCTAATGCCCCGAAGACACAGACCTGCCATAACAAGGGCTCTTTGTCCAATACTCCGGCATAGGCCGTGAGGGGCATGAAGGCAAAAAAACAGAAGAATGCTACCGGCAAAAGACCTGTCGATTTCATGGGGCTTTTCCTCCTCAGCGTAAGGGTATTGTCAAACCTTTTGCCACAGAGCACACGGAGGGCACAGAGGACTTCTTAAAAAATAAGACACGACATACATTCTCTGTTCCTCTGCATTTGCTAAAAAAACCTCTTATTTACCTTGTTCCACAATCTTTGAGTAGAGAATTTATTCGTTACCACTATTTTTTCTTTTCTCTGCTTCTCTGTGCTCTCTGTGGCTTAATATCGTTTTTCATTCCCTGTCCCATAATTGCCCTTCTCCGCGCCTGGTGATTCTTCGCGTTTTTTCCGACTGGCGTGCGAAAAGCTCACTTATCGCTCGGATCAAATGCCTTGATCATATTCAACGATGTCCGCGCAAGAACGCTGCCGGGGAATTCCTTTAATGCCTTTTCGTAGTATGCCTTGCTTCTTGCTCCCTCTCCGAGCTGGCCGTAGGCAAAGGCGATATTCACGAGGGCCATTTCCCGGTACGGCATGTTACTCGAACTGAAGAGCACTCCATACCGCATCGAATCCAGCCATGGGTATTTCGCAAAAAACGCATAGCTTTTCTCAAAACAGCTGATGGCCTCGGGGAAGTGACCCGCCATGGCCAGCCGGATCCCTCTCCGGTGCCACAGGGGAATCATGCGCCTCCCGATCATGATATGCAAAATAATGATAATGAAGGCAAGAAAGAGAACATCGTTAAAGGAGGAAAAATCGCCGAAATACCACAAGCCCGAGACCAATGCGCCGAGCATGAATGCATGCAGAAGCTCTGCAGCCCAGGATCGTTGATTGACGAGAGGTACTTTGCCCATGGCAGTTCAGTGTATCATGTGTTTGTCGTGTGAAATAGAGAAAAAACAAAAGAGCAACCTCATAAGATTGCCCTCGAATGCACGCAACTGCTTTCTTTTCCTTAATAAACAGCCAACAAAGACACCGGCAACAATGCACACCCATCACTATAAAACATAAGTCTCTTTACTTCCTGTCAATGATGAGCTGGATTTTTTCCTGTTGATTCGGGAACAGATCTTTCGGTACGTTTTCTCTTCCTATGGCTTGGAAAACGAGATACCGTGCACAGTCGGCATACTCCCCTGCGCAGTATTTCTTTTTGTATATTTCTGCTGTTCCCGGCATGTTTGCCATCTGGTCATTAAAAAAAAGGCACCCAGGGGTAAGTTTACAGTCTGCCATAAATTGCCTCCTTTAGGTTTTTTATGTCATACTAACTACCTAGTTAAGCAGAGAAATGGCCGGATGTCAAGGATGGGCAGGATCAGTAATAGTGCTTATTTCACGGGAAAACGCGGGATCTGAGCGCTGATCGCTAGTTTGATACTGCGCGCCAAACGAATGACAGCGGAGGCAACCGGTAAAAAAAACGGCAGAGGGTTTGTATCCCCCTGCCGGTTGTGTGATTCAAGGTATTTCGAACTATCCACGTCTCATGGCGCTTAGTACATGCCGCCCATGCCGCCCATACCCGGGGGCATGCCGCCGCCCGGCATACCGCCGCCTTCGGCCTTTTCCTCGGGCAGGTCGGTGATCATGACTTCGGTGGTGAGCATGAGGGCCGCAACGCTCGCCGCGTTCTGGAGAGCGGAGCGGGTCACCTTGGTCGGGTCGATGATGCCGGCCTGGAGCATGTCAACGTACTCTTCCTTCTGCGCGTCAAAGCCGTGGCTCGGCTTGTCCGTGGACCGGACCTTCTCCACGATGACCGATGACTCGAGTCCCGTGTTGTTGACGATCTGACGGATCGGCTCTTCGAGGGCCTTGGTGATGATGCTGACACCCACTGCCTCGTCACCGTCGAGTTTCACGCTGTTGAGCGCGGAGACTGAGCGGAGAAGCGCCACACCGCCGCCGGGAACGATGCCCTCTTCCATGGCTGCGCGCGTTGCATGGAGCGCGTCCTCGACGCGCGCCTTTTTCTCTTTCATCTCAATCTCCGTTGCAGCGCCCACGTTGATTACTGCCACGCCGCCGACGATCTTTGCCAGCCGCTCCTGGAGCTTTTCCTTGTCATAGTCGGACGTGGTCTCTTCGACCTGGGCCTTGATCTGCTTGACCCTGCCCTGGATATTGTCGGAACTGCCCGCGCCTTCAACGATGGTGGTGTTGTCCTTGTCGACGGCGATCTTCTTCGCCCTGCCGAGGTCCTCGATCTTGACGTTCTCGAGCTTCAGTCCAAGGTCTTCGGAGATCACCTGTCCACCCGTAAGGATGGCGATGTCTTCAAGCATTGCCTTCCGGCGGTCGCCGAATCCAGGTGCCTTGACTGCGCATACTTTGATGGTCCCGCGGAGCCGGTTCACCACGAGGGTGGCCAACGCCTCGCCCTCAATGTCCTCGGCGAGGATCAGGAGCGCCCGGTCCATCTTTGCCGTCTGCTCGAGGATGGGGAGCAGGTCCTTCATGCTCGAGATCTTTTTCTCCGAGAGAAGGATGTAGGCATCATCCAGGACGGCCTCCATCTTCTCGGCGTTCGTCACGAAGTAGGGAGAGATGTAACCGCGGTCGAACTGCATGCCCTCTACAACGTCGAGGCTGGTGCTCATGCCCTTGGCTTCCTCAACGGTGATGACCCCGTCCTTGCCGACCTTGTCCACTGCCTCGGCAATGAGGTCGCCGATGGTGGCGTCGTTGTTCGCAGAAATGCTGCCGACCTGGGCGATTTCTTTTTTATCATTGACGGGCTTGGAGATCTTCTTGAGGTTTTCCACAACTGCTTCCACCGCCTTGTCGATGCCCCGTTTCACGTCCATGGGGTTGGCGCCGGCGGTGATGTTTTTGAGACCCTCGCGGTAGATGGCCTGGGCCAGCACCGTTGCCGTCGTCGTACCGTCGCCGGCGACGTCCGAGGTCTTGCTCGCCACTTCGCGCACGAGCTGTGCGCCCATGTTCTCGTAACTCTCCTTGAGTTCGATCTCCTTGGCGACGGTAACGCCGTCCTTGGTGATGGTCGGCGCGCCGAATTTCTTGTCAATGATCACATTTCGTCCCTTGGGACCAAGCGTCGCCTTCACGGCGTCTGTCAGGACATTTACGCCCCGCAGGATGGCCGCTCGTGCTTCCTGGTCAAACATTAGTTGCTTTGCCATATTATAGTTCCTCCTTAAAATATCGTAACGACGAGAATTCTTGTCGATGGCCTGTCGTCAGGATCGGCCACCACAATGGGAAACTGTTGCCATCAGAAAAAAATGACCTCGGGCAGGATGTCCGATTATTTTCGCTTTATCCTGCCTGTGGCCTTTCAGGTATACCTGCTGCCTAAAAACCCCCGTACCCTGCGGGTCCCTTCGGTCAGTTCAGTATCCCCAGAACGTCCTCTTCCTTCACGATCAGATACTCGGCATTGTCGAGGTTAATCTTGGAGCCTGAATACCGGTCGAAGAGGACCGTATCGCCCATCTTGATCTGCTTTACTTCTTCGCCGACAGCCTCGACCTTGCCGCTCTGCGGCTTTTCCTTGGCTGTCTCGGGAATGTAGAGTCCTCCCGACGTTTTTTCCAGCTCCGCCGTATAGCTTACAAACACTCTGTCTTTTAACGGTTTAAAATTGACGCCCATACGTACAACTCCTTTCTGGTTTGTTGTTAGTGATCGCTGGTATTGATGCCCTTAGCACTCATCTGAGTGGAGTGCTAATATATGTCCGGGCCAGGGAAAAAGCAAACCCGGATTTCAGCAGTATTTAGCTTATTTACGGTGATTTGAAACAGTTTTTCCGAGATATGAGGTGAAATCTAATCTTTTCAACCTGAATCGCCGCAAGAAACGGGCAGGGGGAAACCCCTGCCCGTGCACCATGGTCCTCTGACTGTTCCGGTTCCCCAACGTCTGCTTTTACTTTTTCTTCTTTCCGGCAGCGGCGATATATTTGTGGACATCACCGGTCTTCAGGAGCGAGATCGCCTTCTGCAGCTGGACGTCGTCTTTATCGTTCTTCGGGATCACTTCCATCCGGAAGGTCTCTTCAGCCGCCCCCTTCTTCTTCTTTTTCTTCTTTCCCTTTATCGTATCGTTCTTCAGATGGCGCTTCAGGTCCTTTTCCCGAACAACGACATGCACGGAATCGCCTTCCTTGGGATCTTTCACCGTAGGCAGCTTGACCATGATATCCGGGGTAATACCCACGTTTTGAATAGAGCGGCCTCTGGGTGTGTAGTACTTGGCCGTGGTAAGCCGCATCCCCACTCCCCCTTCAAGGGGAAACACGGTCTGCACCGAACCTTTGCCGAAGCTCTGGGTACCCACGATCAGCGCGCGTTTGGAATCCTGCAAAGCACCCGCAACGATTTCCGAGGCGCTCGCGCTCCCCGCGTTCACGAGGATAACGACCGGCTCGTCCCTGAAAAACATCTGCCCGGTACTCAGATAGTCCTTGCGCTTTGCTTTGTCTCGTCCCTGCAGGTACACAACCAGTTTGTCCTTGGGAAGAAACATGCTGCTTATGTCAACCGAAGCGT
This sequence comes from Nitrospiraceae bacterium, assembly GCA_003454665.1. Classification (GTDB taxonomy): domain Bacteria; phylum Nitrospirota; class UBA9217; order UBA9217; family UBA9217; genus UBA9217. The sequence continues at coordinate 6,479 of DMKB01000057.1, forward strand.
CCAGAATGCCGCCGGGATTGTTCCGCAGATCAAGGACCAGCTTCTTCATCCCCTGTGCAGAGAGCTTTCTGAATGCTTTTTCCATTTCAGGAGACGTCTTTCCCTGAAACTGGGTGATCTTGATGTAGCCGATGTCTCCCTCGAGCATCCTCGATTTCACACTCTTCACCTTGATCACGCCGCGGATGATCGGGAACTCTTTCGGCGCGTCCCAGCCTTCTCGCTGAATAAGGAGCCGGACTTTCGTGCCCCTGCGCCCGCGCATTCCGTCCACGGCCTCGTCGATCGTCATGTCTTTCGTCCACGCATCATCGATTTTCATGATCTTGTCGCCCGCGGCGAGCCCGGCGCGGTCCGCCGGCGTATCCTCGATAGGAGCAATGATCATGAGCTGTGAATCCCTGATGCTGATCTGAATACCGACGCCTTCGAACTCTCCCCTGATGTCCAGGTTCATCTCTTTGTATGCCCGCTTCGACATGAACGATGAATGCGCGTCAAGGCTCGTCAGCATTCCTCTGATGGCCCCGTGGATGATTTCTTCCGCTTCAGGCTCTTCAACGTACTCGCTTTTGATCAGTTCGAGGGCCTGGGAAAAAGTCCTGAGATCCTCGTAGGAGTTCGTCTTGGCCTGGACCAGCTCATTTCCGAGAAATACTACAGCCAGAAGCATGGAAAGGATGGCCGCAAGTGCGACAGATACCGCCAGAAAAAACTTCTTTTTGTTGATCTTGATCATATTACTTTCCTCCGCAACGTTCCACATACTCTGTCTCCTGAGAGAACAAGTCATGGTAAAATGCCTACCCGTTTCATTATATACGTGAGAACGACACTATTTTTTCGCAAGCCACCGCAGGGGGTTTTGCGCCACGCCGTTGGAGCGCACTTCAAAGTAGAGCTTTGGCACGCGCGAGCTTCCCGTATTTCCGACAAGGCCAAGCACATTGCGCTTCCCCACCCGGGACCCCTTCGTTACATGCAACTCTGAAAGATGCCCGTAGAGAGAATAGTATTCCGCGCCATGCTTGAGGATCACGAGCTTTCCATATCCCTTGTACCAGCCGGCAAACGCCACCTCACCGTCGTAAATAGCGCGAACATTCGTTCCGGGCCTGGCCTTTATCTCGATGCCCCGGCGATAGATCCGGGTGCCGAATTTCGGATGCCGCTGCACGCCGAAGCGGGTCACCAATTGTCCTGACACGGGCCAGGAAAGCATTCCCTTGTAGGTAGAGATCGGCACCGCGTTTACCCGGGTTCGCCGGGCACGGGCCGCTGCCGTGCGTGCCGCCTTCCGCTTGCGCTCTGATTTTTTTATCATGGACCAGAGCTTTGTGGAGGAATGTTCCAATTCCTTCAGGGTCCGCTCGTACAGTCCCTTCTGCTTCCGCACGCTCGCAAGGATGACGGTCTTCTCTTTTTTCTTCTTCTCGAGCGTAGCCTTCTTCTTTTCTAACGCCCTCTTTCGCCGCAGGACCTCCTTCTTCCGCGTCGCTATTTCGGACTGTTTATCCGAAAGGTTCCCGAGGGTCTGTCCGTAGCTGCTGATCACTTCCCGGTCTCTCGCCGCAACCGTAGCCAGGTATTTAATCCGCTTCCGCGAACCCGAAGACCCCTCGGGGCCGAGAAGGATACCCGGATACCCATTGCGGCTCATTTTATAGAGGGCCCGGACCCGCTTCCGGTAAAGCCCCTTGAGGCCCGTCAGGTCACGCTGAATATTGGAACTGTCCCTCCGTAGTTCCCGGAGGGCCTCTTCCGATTTTCGAACCTGCAGCTTCTGGGCAGCCACCCGTGCGGCTTGGGAATGGATATCCTTGTCGAGCCGGTCCACATCGGACAGGATCGAGCGCGCCTTCCTGTCCGCACCCTTGATTTTTTTCTTCTTCTCCCGTATCTCCCGCTTGATTCGGCTGAGCTCTTTCTTCTTGCCCCGCCCATCGTCAGCGCCGTGGACCGGGGCCACCCCATGGCCGGCACTCAGCACAAGAAGAAGAAGAAAAATAACCATCCGGGAATACGACATAGGCGATACCTTCTCAAAACAGGCCGGGAGGAGAACAGGAACAACGCCCGCCCCGACTATGATCCGTCGCGCGCACCGCGGAAGGCGGCTAGTCCAGCAATCTGCCCACCGTGACCAGTCCGCCGGCGAAACCGAGGAGGCCGCCGCCAATCATCATATATGCTACCACCTCGGTCGGTAAAAAATCCAGCCCCTTCGGTCCGGTCAGGAAAAGGACCAGTTCCTGGGGCAGCGCATAGTAGAGCCCCGTCAAAATCCCGATCGCCAGCCCAGTCCCGAGTGTCCCGAGGAGCAAACCTTCCATGAGGAACGGCCCCTGGATGAATCCTCTGGAGGCCCCGATCCACTGCATAAGCTCAATTTCCTTGTCACGGGAATAGAGTGCGAGGCGGACGGAATTCGAAACGATGAAAACAACAGACACGCCCAACAGGAGCGCCACCGCCAGCCCGCCGTAGGTGAACAGCCGGAACAGCCTGGTGAGCACGGTTACGCCCTGCCTGCCGTACGAAACGTCTTCGACGCCGGGGAATTTCATAAATTGCTTCGCCATGGCCTCAAGCCGGTCTGCGTCGGCATACCGCTGGGCAATGGCGATCTCAAAAGACTCGGGAAGCGGATTTTCTCCGAGATCTTTTAGCAAGGCATCCTGCCCCTTCAATTCTTTTCTGAACTCCCTGAGCGCCTCTTCCTTGGAGAGGTGCGTCACCTTTTTGACGCCGGGAACGGCCTTCACCAGGCTGTAGACATACTCCCGTTCATGCCGCGTCAGACCGTCTTTCAGATAGAGGGACATCTCCAGCTGTTTTCCGATCGTCGTCACCGAGCCATGGAGGTTGAAGAAGACGATCAGGAAAAAGCCGACGATCAGCATTGCCATGCTGATAGAACTCACGGCAAGGAGGTTCACCACCCGGTGGGCGCGCAGCCCCCGAAAGGCCTCCGCAATATAGTAGAACAGACCATAGCCCTTCACGTCGTCACCGCGTCTCCTGCTTCTTGGGAGCGGGTGCGCCGGGTCGGACATGCTGCTGCTTGCCGTCATCGCTGACCCTGCCACGCTCCATCATAATTATCCTCCGCTGCATCTTTTTGACCATCTCCATGTCGTGTGTTGCAAGAAGCACCGTCGTGCCCTTCATATTGATGTCCTTGAACAGGCGAACGATATCCTCGCCTGTTTTGAGGTCCAGGTTGCCCGTGGGTTCATCGGCGAGGAGCACCTGCGGCTCGTTCACCAGTGCCCGGGCAATGGCGACCCGCTGCTGCTCTCCACCGGAA
>DMKB01000056.1 GCA_003454665.1 Nitrospiraceae bacterium
GCCGGCAGGGTCGTGCTTTGTGACCGGTTCTCTGATGCGACCCTCGCCTACCAGGGATACGGGAGGGGCCTGGAGGTGGAGGTCATCCGAATGCTCGACAGGATCGCAACGGGGGGGATGCGGCCTGACCTGACCCTCCTGCTCGATATCGAAACAACGGAGGGGCTTTCCCGAGCGCGGGGCAGAAACGCCAGCAGCGGCCTTGGAGCGGAAGCCCGCTTTGAGAACGAAGATCTCGCATTCCATGACCGGGTGCGGCAGGGGTACCTTTCGCTGGCCAACGAGGATCCGGAGCGCATCCGCAGGGTTGACGCATCATCGTCCCCGGAGCAGGTCCAGCGGGAGATACATGACCTCGTCGGAGGCCTTATCGGTACGCAGAAGCCATATGTCGTTTAACGAAATAGCGGGCCATGAGCGGCCTCGTTCCATACTCATGCGAGCGGTCGAGAACCAGCGGCTTGCCCATGCGTACCTGTTTTCAGGCGAGAAGGGCATCGGGAAGCGGATGACCGCCTTTGCTCTGGCAGCGGCAGTGAATTGCGAACAACGCGGTCCCGATGGCGGATGCGGCATCTGTCCGGCATGCCGGAAAGCCGCGTCCCTCGGCCATCCGGATATCCACCTGATCGAAGCGGACGGCGCGGAGATCAAAATCGACCAGATCAGGCAGGCGCAGGCAGATCTGGCGCTGAAGCCCTTTGAGGGAGCAAAAAAGGTACTGATCGTAGACGAGGCCGAGAACATGAACGAGGCCTCGGCGAACGCCTTTCTCAAGACGCTCGAAGAGCCCCCGGGAGAAGTCCTGATCATGCTGGTCAGCTCCCTGCCGCAGCGTCTGCCCCTGACCATTCGTTCCCGCTGCCAGGAAATACGATTTCATCCGCTCTCGAGACAAGCGCTCTCTCAGGTGATCGCAAAACAACGGGGATTGCATGACGAGGATGCGCGGTTTATCGCCGCCCTTGCCCGGGGAAGCATGGGCCGCGCCCTCGTGCTCGACGCCATGGAGGAAAAGGCGGGACGGGAAGAGCTGGTCCGGTTCTGGTCGAATCTTCCGTCCCTGAGTGATGGAGAAATCCTGTCCCAGGCGGAGGCATATGGAAAAGACCGGGAGCGGCTTGAACGGTTCTTCGATGTCGCCGTTGAATGGCTCCGCGACGTCCTGGTTTTTCGGGCGACGGGCGATGAGAACCTGCTCGTCCATGGCCAGAGCCGGGATCTTCTCCGGGCGTGGTCCGAACGGTTTTCCGTCCAGCGGATGCTGAACGACGTGGATATCCTTACGCAGTACCGGGGATTGCTTCAGCGGAGAGTGAGTGCGCAGCTTGTCGCGGAAAACCTGTTCCTGAAACTGGCCAGGGCGTGAAAACCAGAAATGATATCGGCGATCATTCGAGGCGCCTCCGTTTTGTGCCATAGTCCGGAAAGAGCAATTACTAAAGAGAACAAACTTGTTGTATTCTTTGCCACAGAGGACAGGGAGAACACAGAGAAACGCAGGAATTCCTTGTATTTCTTAACAAACAAGCTCGCCTCGGAGACCTCGGCGATCTCTGTGGCGCAAAGTACTTTCTGCTCTGGGCAGTATAAAAATGAATCGTTTCAACCAGGGGGATATGAGCGTGGAATGCCCGGAGACCACCTCGGTGGTCACGGTGGCAGCGCTTTACCATTACTATGAAGATAGCAGGAATACGGTTTCGGGATAACTCAAAGGTATACGACTTCGACGCTTCGGCCGTAGAGATCTCCGTCGGTGACCGGGTGATCGTTGAGTCCGACCGGGGACAGGGTTTTGCCCGCGTTGTGCGGCTCCATGAATCACCGGAGGATGAGACCGCTGCGGAGGTGTCCGGGGAAGAGGCGGTATCTGCGGAAGAGGAGGAATCGACTGACGACGAGACTGCCGGCCCGCCCCCGCCAGCCAAAAAACAGCAGCGGAAGCTCAGGAAAATACTTCGCAAGGCCACGGAAGAGGACTTCGGGAAGGAAGAAAAGAGCAGGGACCGCGAGGCCGAGGCGTTCACGATCTGTCAGCAGTTGATCGAAGAGCGTGAGCTTCCGATGAAGCTGATTCGCGTCGAATATACCTTCGACGGCTCCAAGGCGAGTTTCTTTTTCTTCTCCGAGAGCAGGGTGGATTTCCGTGAGCTCGTGAAAGAACTGGCATACAAGCTCAAGACACGGATCGAGATGCGCCAGATCGGCGTCCGGGACGTGGCGAGGATGATCGGCGGTTTCGGACCCTGCGGACGGGAGCTCTGCTGCGCCTCGTTCTTGCGGAATTTCGAACCCGTCTCTATCCGGATGGCCAAAAAACAGGAGATGGTGCTGAACCCGGCGAAAATCTCCGGTGTCTGCGGCAGGCTGCTCTGCTGCCTTTCCTACGAGTACGAGTTCTACGATGAGATCAAGAAAGACGTTGCCGAACTTCGGCATGCGGCACGGGAGTTGAAAGCGGAAGAGTTTCGCCGCCTGGGCGAGGAGCACCGCGAAGCTACTGGGGAGGAGCGCAGAATTTCCGGGGAGAAAAAGCGCCCGGAACGGCAGAAACAGGGCAAGGACACGCGCCGGGAAAAGCAGAAGGGCGGCGAATCCCGGGGTGGGAAAAAACCGGAAAAGAAACCCGAAAAGAGGGGTGAAAAGAAAGGGGAACCGCAGCGGGCCAAGCAGCAGCCCCCCCGGCAGGAGCAGCAGAAGAGAGACCAACAGCCGAAGAAAGATCAGCAGCCGAAGAAAGACCAGCAGCAAAAACCGGATGCAAAGCCGCCGGACCAGCAGCAGGCGGGCGAGACGGGCGCTCAGGACAAGAGCAAACGGAAGCGGCGCTTCTGGCGCAAGCGGCGAAAGAAGAAAAAATAGGGGTCTTCCGGGTTTCCTGTGGGTCGTTAACTCAGTTGAAGTGGAGGGGCAAGGCTTTTTGCACATCCCTGACCCGTCCTGTACACCCCCAGGGTGCAGGCGAAATTTTTGAACCGTCAAAAAGCATTTGGCCGCAGATTTTCGCGGAAAAGTCGGATTAATTCAGGCAGAAAAAAAGAAAGACATTATCCACTAAGGGCCACAAAGGAGCACGAAGGAATGCTGAATGACTCATGCTTCGTTAAATCTTTATTCATGAACCGCGTTCATCTGCGTTAATCCGCGTCCAATAGTTCTTCGGGTTTTCATTCGTGAATGTTCGTGCCCACGCATGGTCTGTAGCCATTGCGCGAGATAGTTTTTTAGATTTTCGAAGTTGATTCAAGAAATTTATAGATTTTCTTTGCGACTTTGCGTCTTTGCGCGAGATGGCTTATAGTACGATCACCAGAGAAGTGACACCGGACTATGGCGAAAAAATATTATATCACCACACCGATCTACTATGTGAACGACGTGCCCCACATCGGGCACGCATACACGACGATCGCAGCGGACACCCTCGCTCGTTACCACCGCCTTCTCGGCGAGGCCGTATTTTTTCTCACCGGCACGGATGAGCACGGTCAGAAGGTGGAGCAAGCGGCCGAGGAGAAAGGCCGCACTCCCCAGGCCCACGCCGATCTGATGGCGAAGAACTTCGAGCAGCTCTGGCAAAAGCTTGAAATTTCAAACGATGCATTTATCCGCACGACGGACAAGGAGCATATCGCCGTCGTTCAGACACTGCTGCGGAGGCTGTACGATGCGGGAGAAATCGAGCGGCGGACCTACGAAGGCTGGTACTGCACGCCTGACGAGCGTTTCTGGGCGGAAAAGGAACTGAGCGAGGGAAACTGCCCGGAGTGCGGCAGGCCCGTTGACCGGATTTCGGAAGACAATTATTTTTTTCTGATGAGCAAGTATCAGGGCCGCCTCATCGACCACATCGAAAAGAACCCCCAATACGTCCGGCCCGAGAGCAGGCGCAACGAAGTCCTCGGGTTTCTGAAATCACAGACCCTCGGCGATCTCTGTATTTCGCGCCCCAAATCGAGGCTCCGCTGGGGGGTGGAGCTTCCCTTCGACAAGGAATTCGTCACCTACGTCTGGTTCGACGCCCTCATAAACTATTTTTCCGGGACGCGCTATCTCAGCCCTCCTGCCGAAGGGTCGTCTGATCCGGAGAAGCGCCAGCAGTTCTGGTGGCCGGCAGACCATCACCTCGTGGGCAAGGACATCCTGACGACGCACAGCGTGTACTGGTCCACCATGCTCATGGCCCTCGGCGTTCCGCTCCCCGGTTCTATTTTTGCCCACGGATGGTGGACGCGGGAAGGCAGGAAGATGTCCAAGTCCATCGGCAACGTCATCGATCCGCATGAAGTCGTTGATTCCTACGGCGCCGATGCTTTTCGCTATTTCCTGCTGCGCGAAGTTCCCTTCGGCCTGGACGGCGATTTTTCGCCTGAGGCCTTTGTCACCCGGTTCAACACGGAACTCGCCAACGACCTCGGGAACCTGCTCTCCCGGGTCCAGACGATGATCAGCAAGTATTTCAACGGCAGCATCCCGTTGGTGGAGCCGGAGAACGACCTCGATCGAGATCTTCGCGAGATTGCTGCTGCGCTGCCCGATACGATCGATGCAGACCTTGCAGGTCTGGCCTTCAGTAAATATCTGCAGGACCTCTGGACGCTCGTCAGCCGCGCGAACCGGTATGTCGAGGAGAACGCGCCCTGGACACTGGCGAAGAAGAACGACATGGACCGGCTCGGCAGCGTCCTGTACAACCTTGCCGAGTCCCTCAGGCTGATCGGGCTGTTCATCTATCCGGTGATGCCTTCGACGGCCCAGAAGATCTGGGACGGATTGGGCATGGAGAAGAAGATTGTTGAGGCCGGTTTCGAGCAGGAACGGTCATGGGGAGGATTGAAGGCAGGGACGGTGATTAAGGTGGGAGAGCAGCTATTCCCTCGGATCGATAGAGAAAAGAATTCTGGCCGCGAATTGACGCGAATTAACGCGAATGAAGCAAAAAGAACAGGAACGGAGAAAAATTCTGGCCGCGAATTAACGCGAATGAACGCGAATGAGGCAAAAAGAAAAGGAACGGAAAAGACTTCTGGCCGCAGATTAACGCAGATGAACGCAGATAAACCGGAAAGAGAACAAACGAAGAAGAAGGTTGAAGCTGAGAAAAGCAAAAAAAAGACCTCTTCGGAAGAAAAGATGGGACACGGATCAACACGGATAAAGACGGATGAACCGAAAAGAACAGAAATGGAGAAGAATTCTGGCCGCGAATTAACGCGAAAGAACGCGGATGAAGGAAAAGGAACGGAAAAGACTTCTGGCCGCAGATTAACGCAGATAAACGCAGATAAACCGAAAAGCAAGGGTACGGAAAAGACTTCTTCGAAAGAAAAAGCGGGAAGGAAGAAAAACGTGGAAACAGAAAAGGAACCGAAAAAGACCGAGGCCAAGACAGAACCAACGACAGGGCTCATCAATATCAAGGACTTTGCCAAGGTGGACCTCCGCGTGGGAAAAGTTATCGCGGCAGAGCGGGTCGAGAAGTCGGAGAAGCTCCTGAAGCTCCAGGTCGACATCGGTGAAGAGACGCGGCAGGTCGTTGCGGGCATCGGGAAGAGTTACAGCCCCGAAGAATTAACGGGCAAGACAGTTGCCGTCGTGGCGAACCTCAAGCCCGCCAAGCTCATGGGCATCGAATCCCAGGGCATGCTTCTCGCCGCGAGCAGCGACGACACCCTCGCCGTGGCCACCTTCGACCGCGAAATGCCGGTGGGAAGTAAAATAAAGTAAAATAGAAATCCCAAATGACAAAGAACAAATCTCAAATAAATTTCAAAAAAGCAAAATCCAAACAGGTCGTTGTTTGATGCTTGCTATTTGGAGTTTATTTGTTATTTGGTGTTTGTGATTTGGAGCTTGATTTTTTAGAGTTGAATATGCTTATCGACACACACGCCCACCTCGATATGCGGGAGTTCAGCGATGACCGCGAAGACGTAGTCAAACGCGCCCGCGACGCCGGTGTGGAGTATATCGTCACCATCGGATCTACGTTGGAGTCGAGCCGCGACGCGGTGATGCTTGCCGACAAGTACGATTTCATCTACGCGGCCATCGGCATACACCCCCACGAGGTCAAGGACATTCTCCATCCGGCCTACGACGTGCTTCGCCATTTTGCCCAGCACAAAAAGGTCGTTGCCTACGGCGAGATCGGCCTCGATTACTACTACGAGCACTCGCCCCGTCTTGTGCAGCAGCGGAAGTTCCGCGACATGCTGCGGGAAGCGCGGGAGCTGAATCTCCCTGTCATTATCCACGACCGCGATGCCCATGACGATACGTACCGGATCGTTTCCGAGGAATGGTCTCCTGAAATCGGTGGGATCATGCACTGCTTCTCCGGAGACGTGGCCTTCGCCCGGAAGATGATAGAGCTCGGGTTCTCCCTCTCCATTGCCGGTCCCGTGACTTTCCCCAAGGCCGAGGCGCTGCGCGAGGTCGTGCGCCAGATACCCATCGAGCACCTCCTCGTCGAGACGGACTGTCCTTACCTGGCGCCGCAGCCCGTGCGGGGCAAGCGGAACGAGCCCGCCTATGTGCGCCATACCGCGGAGATGATCGCCCAGGTCAAAGGGCTCACCTTCGATGATGTGGCGCGGATCACGAGCTTCAATGCCATGCAGCTCTTCGGCATCAATACGGCTGACCGCAAGGCAACGATCGCCTATCCCATCGGAAATTCGCTCTACCTGAACATCACGAACAACTGCACCTCTGCCTGCGTCTTCTGCATCCGGTATTTTTCCGACCAGATCAAGGGACACCACCTCCGCCTCGCCAAGGAACCGACAACAAAGGAAGTCATCAAGGCAATCGGTGATCCGAAGCGTTATGAAGAAATCGTGTTCTGCGGCTATGGTGAGCCCCTTATCCGGCTCGACGTGGTGAAGGAGGTCTCGGCTGCCGTCAAGAAACGGGGCGGAAAGGTCCGCATCGACACGAACGGCCATGGCAACCTGATCCACAAACGGAATATTCTTCCTGAGCTTGCCGGTCTTGTGGACGCCCTGAGCATCAGCCTGAATGCCCAGAATGCAGAGGTCTACGACAAGATCAGCCAGCCGGCCCTCGGTCCGGGTACGTATGATGCCGTGAAGGAGTTTATCGCGGAATCGAAGAAGCACATCCCCGATGTGACGGCATCAATCGTGTCCGTGCCAGGGGTGGATGTCGAGGCCTGCCGCAAGATCGCCGGGGAACTGGGCGTGAAGTTCCGGGTGCGGGAGCATACGGTCGGTGGGTAGGCGCGCTTGGCTTCATGAGAAGTAAAACACTGAACAGCAAAATTATTGAACCGCAAAGACGCAAAGGTCGCGAAGCAGGTAGTTTTGTTGCGCGAAGTGAAGCCCAACAACGTAGGCAGAAATGCGTTGGGTTAAGGAGCGTAATCCAACCTGTTACTAAAGCTTAGCACCCTTGGAAAGAAGAAGCTTCTCGAGTTTATTAACACATTCGTAATCTAAATCACTTGAGTGGTTATTTGAAGGTATGCCACGGATATATTGAATAAGCGTAGGATATTTTTGATATATCCAGACTTTTTTCTTGCTATTCCACGCCTTTTTCGGGACGATGTTGCGATATTTCCAGTCTGTACTCGCGCTATTCGGCACCCGTTGCGGAACGATGTTTGGATCAGCACCAGCATCGAGAAGTATCTTAACCTTTAAGTAAGGAATGCACCCTTTAGCAGCAGAGGATTCTTTACTCTGCCAGCGAATTCCGGGTACAACCCTGTAAAGTGCAGTGAAACCATCACGATCACGAATGTTCGGATCGACCCCTTTTGACAGAATCTCCTTAAGCATATCAGTATCGCAACGTATAATCAAATGGCCCCCATTCAACTTGAAGCAGTCCCTAAACCATCTGGTATATACGTCCTGACTTGGATCATGACGGAATAATGTGACAGACACGGCATCTCTAAAAATGCTTTCCCCTGTTTGGTATACCTTTGTCTCTTTCCACCAAGAACCATCTCCTTTTTGAACATCTCGATGCTTATAAATGACGCCTTTTCCCATGTACCTCTTAGACGAATGATAATGGACAGCATCGGCCCCATATTTTGCGGCTTTCTTCAAGGCATGCGTTTCGTCTTGGCCCATGACATTAAAACTGCCGAAATAGACGTATCTTCCAGTGTATCTTTCTTTGAGGGTTTTGAGTGTAATTGGCATTTCGGATCTTGGTGGATATTTCTTCAATAAGCGTTTATCTTTTATAGATCCTGCACAACCAACAAGCAAAATCAAAAAAAACATCAATGGCAAAAGATGCATGCCCCGCATTTTTCCCCTCCTTAACAGGTGTAGAATTGCTTTTTAAAACTGAATTTTATAGTAACAGAAGGCCGGGGAGCTGTCAATGTTCTTTGTATCGCATGAGCACATGATGCTCTCTTCAAGATGACTGAACTTTCCAGCAGGTAGGCTGGGTTGAACGAGGTGAAACCCAACAACGCAAGTATGAAACGTCTTGAGTTAAGGAGCCAACCCAACTTACCCCTCTTTTTTGCATTGTTGCTCTGTTCAATCGGTAACTGTTCCTCCCTATCCAAAAAATACCCATTCAAGACCGTTGACATCTCGCTGAAGTAGGCATATATTTGTTCAAAATATATCAATACTATTGTTCCGCTAATTTGGTTCGACTATATGATTGTAAGGGTATTCAGAGTCAGGATTCATAGGGAATGTAAGGAGGACTTCGAAAAAGATTTTGCCCTGATTTCACTGCCCTTAGTAAAGGCCCAAAAAGGATTGGTTTCCTTGTCATTCGGCAAGGTCATGGATCATGACAACGATGAGTATGTTCTGATTACCACATGGGAAAATCAAGACGCGTTGATTGCATTTTGCGGGGAGGCTTGGGAGCAAGCAGTAATTCCCCACGGAATGGAGAAATATGTCAAAGAATGTTGGGTGCATCATTTTGAGCAGCAGGCAGGTTGGGTTGAACGAAGTTAGACCCCAACAACCGATTTGTTGGTGTTTTATTGGAAGTTCCCTCCATAACGTTGAACGGCATTTGCGCAGCTGGCCGGTTAGCTTGGTCATTATGTGTAATAGATAAATGGCGAAGGAATATTCGGAAAAACTGTCCGGGCTAATCTCGCAGCTGAATATCGAGAAAGAAATCGATTCTCGAATGGAGGTAAGACATTTCTTTGCCGGGGCAGCTCTTTACGTGAATAACGTCATTTGTGCGTCGTGGTCCCCTGCAGGTTTGGCCTTTAAGCTGCCGGAGAAAGAAGTCGCGAGCTTAATAAGTAGTGGAAAAGCTGTGCCCTTAAAATATTTTCCGAAGGGTCATGTGAAAAAGGGTTACGCACTTTTTGAATCACCAGAAAAGAGCAAGCCAGGTAGATGGAAAGCGTATTTTGTTAAGGCGATGAATCACAGCCGTGAATAGACACATAACAACCGGTTCCCACGACCGGCGACGCAGGCGCGTGAACCGGAACGTTGGCCGGCAAGACATACGCACCGTGCACATCAAAGACAGGGGCAGCCAACAAGGAGACCGGAACGAAGGAGGGGCCCATGCGAAAACTGGCAATTATTACCTTCTTGACGCTCGATGGCGTGATGCAAGCGCCCGGCACACCCGAGGAAGATCCTTCGGGCGGATTCGCCCATGGCGGCTGGGCCGTCAACTATTGGGACGAGGTGATGGAGCAGGTAATGGGAGAGGCGATGGCTGCTCCCTATGACCTTCTGCTCGGCCGAAAGACCTACGAGAGTTTCGCGGCCTATTGGCCTAACGCCGGCGACGACCCAATTTCCAACAAACTGAACAAGGCAACCAAGTTCGTCGCGACATCCACCTTGAGCAAACTCGAGTGGGAAAACTCCATGCGCATTACCGGGGACATCGCGGCGGAAGTCTCTCGACTCAAGCACCAAGATGGCCCCTTGCTACAAGTT
>DMKB01000327.1 GCA_003454665.1 Nitrospiraceae bacterium
ATGTGGCGCAGCTTGGTGAAGGGAATAATGATGATGAAGCCCATGCTCAGGAAAAAGTGGGCCCACCAGAGTATCTTATGGCTACGGGACAGGGCCTCGGGCGTCGCGCCGAGGAAGAATTTCCCGAAGAGCATACCGACGGGAGAGAAGAGTGCCAAACCGGGATTGGTCACAAGCTCGGTAGCGGCCATGCGGGCGCCTTCGACGACGAAGCCCGTCAACAGGATGGCAAAGAGCAAAGCATGGGCTACATAATCATCGCGGACCGTCTCCAGCCCTTCGGGCTTTACCAGAAAGCGGCGCACGAGAAAGCCTCCGAGCATGACCAGCGCGACCAGTCCGGCCAGATCGAGGGTCAGGGAAAATATCTTGTAGAAAGCCCCTTTGAGGAAAATCCAGTCAAAGACCGGCTCGGTGAAGTCGACCTGGGCCATGACGAGAAGGGTGCCGATGAAGAGGAGGCCGAAGCCCCAGAAGAAAAGGGCGTGGAGAAAACCGGGCCCGACCACCCGGAGCACCTGAATCTGGCCGAACATGTTTGTTATCAGCAGAGATATCCGCTTCGGCAGACGATCGAGCCGGTTCAGCGCCTTTCCCCGTTTATAGGTGGCAAGGCGCCGGTAAAAGCCGTACAGGAACGCCGCAACGGCAACAGCAGCGAAGAAGTACATCGGCCAGACAACCCCGCGCCCGACGTTCCAGTAAATTTCTCGTGTCGCTTCCATGGAGAACTCCTATTAAGAAAATATAACTACTGAAGGCTATCTGAAACCACGGTCCCGCCACTGGCGGGAGCGCGGGTCGCTACGCGACGCACGGTTTAAATTCTCATTCGTGAGTTTTAACCCCTATAATCTCTGCCGTGTTCATCTGTGTGTCCTGATGAAGTCAGGACCCGTGGTTACATAAAGTTTTTCTTATAAAAGTCTGGCCAGAGCAGTTTCTAAAAAATATACTTTTCCGCCTCAATGGCGGCATCAGCCAACTGCCGCTTCGCCGGGAGGAGGCCCGTGGCGTCGTAGGCAGTGAATCGCCCGATTCCGTCAAGAAGCTCCTTGAGGCTGCCTCCCTTTTCGATGAAGTAGGCCGCCTTGCGAGCTGCGGTGGCGGACTGCTCCGCGGCGTTAAAGGTAAAGACCTTCACTGCCGCAGTAACGGTCCCCTGTCTGGCTTTGCTCAGCGACGGTAATATCTTTTCAGCGCGCAGGACGGCGCTTTCGATGGCGAAAGTGTTGATAGCGACGTCGGCGATCGCCAGGAGCACCTCCTGCTCGTTCCTGATCTTAGTCATATATTTTTTCGCACTGCCCCACGCAAGGACCAGGAATATCTTCTTCAGGTTGGTAAACAGCGTCTTTTCAGCGCCAAAGGGACCAGCAGCGTCGGTCCGCTCACGGGAAGAGGACGTGAGCTCTTTGAGCGCCTCTTTCGCCTCGCTCTTTATTGGAAGCTCACCCTTCATGGCCCGTGACAGGATGGTGCCGGGGATCAGGAGGCGATTGATCTCGTTCGTCCCCTCGAATATCCTGTTGATCCGTTCATCCCGGTAGAACCGCTCCGCCGGGTACTCCTGGATGAAGCCGTAGCCGCCGAAAATCTGCACTGTCTCGTCAACCACGTCGGCGAGGACCTCGCTGCAGAACACCTTGGCGATGGCGCACTCGATGGCATATTCTTCGATCCCCTTCTGGTAGGTTTCGTAGAAGTTGGGAATGTCCTTGGCAATGGTCGCCAACCTATTGTCGATCATGCCAGCCAGGCGATAGACGAGCGATTCCGCTGCAAAGATCGCGGCCGTCAGATCGGCTATCTTCTCTTTGATGGCGCCGAAGCTGGCGATCGGCACGCCGAACTGCTTCCGTTCAACAGCGTACTTGATTGCTTCGCCGAGAGAATGCTTCGCGGCTCCGGCCACTCCCGCGCCCAGCTTGAAACGGCCGACGTTCAGGACATTGAAGGCGATCTTATGCCCTTTGCCGATCTTACCGAGCAGGTTTTCCACCGGCACCTTGGCGTTTTCGAGAATGATCTGCGTGGTGGATGTTCCCCTGATTCCGAGCTTTTTCTCCTCCGCCCCCACGGACAGCCCCTCAGTGTCCCGTTCCACGAGAAACGCCGTAAAGTGCTCCTTATCCACCTTGGCAAAAATGGTGTAGAGGTTGGCGAAAGCTCCGTTGGTGATGAACTGCTTCGTCCCGTTCAGGAGGTAGTATTTCTTATCGTCCGACAGGATCGCCGTGGTCTTGGCCCCAAGGGCGTCGCTGCCCGAGTCCGGCTCGGTCAGGCAGTAGGCCGCCACCCATTCGCCGCTGATGAGCTTCCCAAGATATTTTTCCTTCTGTTCCATGGTTCCATAATAGACGAGGGGGAGCGTACCAATGCCGGTATGGGCGGAGTACGTGACGGAAAAAGACCCGGCAGTGGAAATTTTCTCGGCGACCAGCATGCTCGTCGCCTTGTCGAGGTCGAGACCGCCGTATTTCTCGGGCGTATCAATCATCAGAAGCCCCAACTCGCCGCACCGTTGCATCAGCTGGACCACCACGTCGAAATTGTGGTTCTCCATCTCCTCGTGGCGCGGGGTGACTTCGTTCAGCACGAACTGGGCGGTGGTCTCGCCGATTTGTCTCTGTTCGTCGGTGAAGTCCTCCGGTGTAAAGACATCGTCCTTGGTCACATCGGCGACCAGGTACTCGGCACCTTTGAATAATTTTGCAGTCATGGTATTCACCCCTCCTCTTTATATTTAGCGCCAAATAACAAGCAGCAAATTTAAAATACATCCCAACGATCAAACGATAAAAAACCAACCTTTATGAAACCACGGGTCCCGACTTCATCGGGACACACAGATGGCCACAGTAAAACAGTTACGGTTCTAAACCAGAAACCTTGACCTAATCCCGCCCTGGCGGGACGGTGGTTCCTGATAGTCAGGTATTTACACCCCCATACGGCATGTGATAGACTAGGTTGTTCGTATGTTCCTTTTTTGCGATTGATTACCGAAACAACGCCCCGTTGCAGAACAAGGGCTTTTTTAGGGCACATACTGTATCATAGCTTTTTCAATTCACCCCGACGCAGCCAGGATGTCAGCTCTGTTAATATTGTATAGATGATAACTACCAGGTGTCAAGCCAAAGGTGCTGTTTACGAACATTAAAATGCCGGAAACAATGAACCTTGTCGCTGCAGGCTCCGCTTCGTTCATGGGTTCCCGGCCCGGTCTTGCGCTGCCTCGAATTGCCGTACAACGGTTTCGGCGACAGTGGCACAAAGGAGATCGCTCACACAGCACCGCCATTTTTTGATATAGTTAACAGTGAGCATACTACAAAGGATTGACCTTTTCCAGACGAATCAACCAGAAAAAATAGTTCAGAAGAAGGAGATATGCATGCCCTCGAGGCAGATCATAATCGCACTGCTTCTCTGTGTACTCTTTTGCACTCTTGTTGGCGGGCAGAAGTTCGCCTACGGCCAGGCCGGTGCATGGGACGATAGCCTTTTCCCTCTTGAACGAAAAGGCAAGTGGGGTTTTACTGACGAAGACGGTACCATCGTCATTGCCCCGGCCTTCGATTCTATCCACACCTTTTCCGAAGGCATGGCGGCGGTAAAAGTAAAAGGGAAATGGGGCTTTATCAACAGTAGAGGAAAAATGGTCATTCCACCGCAATACGAAATCGTGGAAAATTTTTCCCAGGGACTGGCGAAGGTCAAGCGCAAGAAAAAATGGGGCGCAATCAACAAAACAGGCAAAGTTGTCATCAAGCCGAAATTCGATTATATCAAAGATTTCCACGATGGACTGGCAGGGGCCCTGATCAACGGCAAGTGGGGGTTCATCGACCAATCGGGGAAAATCGTTATCAAGCCGAAATTCGACATCATGCGAGACGTAAAGGACGGATTGGCGGCCATCCGGCTGGGCGAAAAGTGGGGGTTCGTCGATGAGAAGGGAAGCATTGTTATAGAGCCGAGATTCGATTATGTCCTCGACTTCCAGGCTGGGCTGGCCATCATAACGATCGGGGGGAACTGCAGGCAATATAAACGGTGCGCCGGGGGGAACTGGGGCCTCGTAGACAAACAAGGCACGATTGTCATCGAACCGCGCTTTGACTACATCGGCTTGTTCAGCGAGGGACTGGCGAGCATATCACTCAACGGCAAATGGGGGTTCATAGACAAAACCGGCGCAATCGTTATAAAACCGGAG
>DMKB01000253.1 GCA_003454665.1 Nitrospiraceae bacterium
GCGGGGCCAGAACAACGTGCAGGGTTCGACGGACATGGGGTGCATCCCGAACCTGTACCCGGGCTACCAGCGGGTGGACGTGCCGGCGATCCAAAGCAAATTTGAAGAGCTGTGGAACGCAAAGCTCTCGGACACGGCAGGGCTCACTGCTCCGGAGATGCTGGCTGCCGCGGAGCAGGGCACGCTCAAGGCCCTCTATATCATGGGCGAGAACCCAGCGGTGAGTGATCCCGATACCGCGCACACGGCCAAGGCGCTCAAGGCACTCGACTTCCTCATGGTGCAGGACATCTTCATGACCGAGACGGCCGAGCTCGCCGACGTGGTGCTGCCGGCATCGTCGTTTGCGGAAAAAGTCGGAACCTTTACGAACACGGAACGGAGGGTGCAGCGGGTACGAAGGGCCGTCAACGCTCCCGGCACTGCAATGAAGGACTCGCTCATCATCATGGAACTTTCCAAGCGCATGGGCTACGAGATGCCGTACCATCATACGAACGAAATATTCCGCGAGATGGGCAAGGCGTGGCCCGCGCTGGCGGGAATGAGCTACGCGAGGCTCGATGAAGAGGGGGGCCTTCAGTGGCCGTGCCCGACCAGTGATCACCCGGGCACGCAGTATCTCTTCAAGGGCGGTTTCCCGCGGGGCAAGGGCCGGTTCACCCTGGTGCAGTACCGGCCTTCGGCCGAACTTCCCGATAAGAAGTACCCCTTCATCCTCACCACCGGGAGACAGCTGTTCCATTACCACACCGGCAGCATGACGAGAAAAATCAAGCCGCTCAATATGGTATCGCCTGAATCATACGTTGAGATCAATCCGGATGACGCAAAGACGCTTTCGATAAAGGATGGCGCAAAGGTGAAGGTCAGCTCGCGCCGCGGAGCCATTACCGTGAAGGCCCTGGTGAGCAAGAGGCCCGACAGGGGCGTGGTCTTCATCCCCTTCCATTTCAAAGAGGCTGCGGCGAACGTACTGACGAGCGGGAGCAATCTTGATCCCGTGGCCAAGATTCCGTCACTCAAAGTGTCGGCGGTACGGGTTGAGAAAGCTTAAGATGAAAAAAGGCGGCAAAGAATTTATCTGCCGCGAATGGCCTAGAACCAGAAACGGCCACCCGTGGACGCGAATTTTCACAAATTAAAGAGAGAAAAGTTCATAAGGTTGCAGGTGAACGCTGAAAAGATATTGTCTTTTTTCGTGCCTTTGTGGCAATAGGTTAACAGGCTTCGAAATGAGGAGGAAATGATGGTCGACAAGGCGGCATTACAAAAACAGATACTCCTGAGCGACCTTACCGCCGAGGAGGTGGAAGCAATTGCACAGAAGGTCAAGGCCGAAAGCTTTGCGAAGGGTAAGCCCATCTTCCAGGAAGGCGAGGCTACCAAGTGTATGTACCTGATCAAGGCCGGCAAGGTGGAGATTGCGAAGACGACGGCTGACGGGTGGAAACAGACGCTTGCCGTGCTGACGGAGAACCACTTCTTCGGTGAGCTGTCCCTGATCGAAGACAAGAAGACGCACGGTGCGAACGCTACGGCCATCGACGACACGGAAATCGTCTGCATCAACATGGCCGACTTCAAGGCATTCGAGCAGAGCAACCCGGGCATGATGTATAAGATCATGAAGACCATCGCCCGTGTTGCCAGCAAGAATGTGCACGCGATGAACGACCGGCTGATCAAACTCCTTATCAGTTATTGAGCGGCGGGAAAGCAACTCCAAATATCAAGACGCAAATGACAAATAAATACCCAAGCGACAAGCGTCAAAATGTTTTTCTCAGCTTGGTATTTTGACATTCATTTGAATTTTGAGCGTTGACATTTAGTATTCAAGGCGGCATTGTTTCCTGCTTGAGTTAATTTACGGTAAATCGTTCCTGTCAATTCGCGGCTGAATAGTATGGTTATCGTTTTGTTTTTACATTCCACATTTCAAAAAGGAGGTTTTTTATGGCACTTGACCCAACAAAGCATCAGGACTGGGAGATAGCAGAAGACGCCGAAAAAACGATGAAGCCCATCGCCGAAATCGCGGAGAAGTTGGGCCTCACGCCGGACGAACTGCTGCCCCACGGGCACTACATCGCGAAGGTAGACTTCAAGAAAGCGCTCGCACGGCTGAAGGACAAGCCCGACGGAAAGTACATCGACGTTACGGCCATCACGCCCACGCCGCTGGGCGAAGGAAAATCGACATCCACCCTTGGACTGGTCCAGGGCATGGGTAAGCGCGGCAAGAACGTGATTGCCACGATCCGCCAGCCCTCGGGCGGCCCGACCATGAACATCAAGGGATCGGCGGCAGGCGGCGGCCTGGCCCAGGTCATCCCCCTTACGCCGTTCTCCCTTGGCCTCACGGGCGACATCAACGCCATCATGAACTCACACAACCTGGCCATGGTGGCGCTCACGTCCCGTATGCAGCATGAATTCAACTACAACGATGAGCAGCTCGGGAAGCGGAACCTCAAGCGGCTGAACGTCGACCCGCGCAACGTCGAGATGAAATGGATCATGGACTTCTGCGCCCAGGCGCTTCGCAACATCACCATCGGCCAGGGAGGCAAGAGCGACGGCTTCATGATGCGTTCCAGTTTTGCCATTGCCGTGTCCTCGGAAGTGATGGCCATTCTCGCCGTCGCCAAGGACCTGAAGGACATGCGCGATCGGATGGGAAAAATTGTCGTTGCCTACAGCAAGGACGGAACACCCGTCACCACGAAGGACCTCGAAGTGGACGGCGCGATGACGGCCTGGATGGTCGAGGCCCTGAACCCGAATCTGCTCCAGAGTCTCGAAGGCCAGCCCGTGTTCGTTCACGCCGGCCCCTTCGCCAACATCGCCATCGGCCAGTCGTCTATCGTGGCCGATCGCATTGCGCTCAAGCTCGGAGATTATGTCATTACCGAGTCCGGCTTTGCCGCTGACATCGGTTTCGAGAAGTTCTGGAACCTCAAATGCCGCATGTCCGGCCTCAAACCCAACGCGGCAGTGGTTGTTGCCACTATCCGAGCTCTTAAGTGCCACGGCGGCGCTCCCATCCCGGTCCCGGGCAGGCCGCTTCCCGATGAGTACAAGGGGGAGAACGTGGGCTGGGTCGAGAAAGGCTGCGAAAACCTCGTGCACCACATTAATACCGTCAAAAAGGCGGGCATCAACCCCGTGGTCTGCATCAATGCCTTCCATACCGACACCGACAACGAGATCAAGGCGGTACGCAAAATGGCAGAAGCGGCAGGCGCCCGCGTCGCCCTCTCGCGGCATTGGGAAAAAGGCGGCGACGGCGCCCTCGAGTTCGCCGATGCCGTCGTGGAAGCCTGCAACGAAAAGAACGACTTCAAGTTTCTCTATGAGCTCGATACACCGCTCAGGAAACGCATCGATCTTATCGCCCGGGAAGTGTACGGCGCCGATGGCGTGGACTATACCCCGGAGGCAGAGGCCAAGGCCAAGAGGATGGAGGCTGATCCCGAGACCTCGAAACTCGGCACCTGCATGGTCAAGACCCATCTGTCGCTGACGGACAACCCGGCCCTCAAGGGCGTGCCCAAGAACTGGCGGCTCCGCATCAGGGACATCCTTACCTTCAAAGGCGCGGGATTCGTCGTTCCCGTGGCCGGAACCATCAACCTCATGCCCGGCACTTCGTCAAGCCCGGCGTACCGCAGGGTCGATGTAGACGTGGAAACCGGTAAAGTGAAGGGTGTATTCTAGGCGAGAGTAACCTAGCACGTAATTCTTAAAAGCCCGCGCCGGTGGTATCCGGCGCGGGCTTTTTTTACCGCTCAGTGCATCTGTTCCCTTCCTTGCCGCTGTGCCGCGATGCAGTAAATAACAGCATATAGCATAATGGCAACATCCTTTCAGTCAGGTCATTTATTTCCGCAGCGAAGCTGAAGAGCCTTGATTCTTGTTTTTTTGAATAATCTGTACTATCATGTACTTATTGCGGTTGTGCATACCGATACCTTCTTTGACGTTCAGGCGTTTTCTCATTAACGAGCGAGGCAGGGGCTGCAGGAGCTATGGCGTTCAAGGTAAATAAATATCTCCCCCTGGTCAGGCGCAAGTTTGCGGTGAGAATGGCGCTTGCTGTCGCGGTAATCGCCTTTGTCAGCAATCTCAATGCCCTTATCGATCTGTTCCTTCATCCCGAAATTTCCTATTTCGATGCAGAGCACCTCATCGTCGGCGGAGCCACCGGTATCATGGTCGCACTCCTCCTCGGCGTGGTGGAGCTGTACATGCGCCGGTACGGTGAGGCCGAGCAGAGCCTGAAAAAAGAACTGACAAAAGTGCAGACCTATCTCGATGTCGCCGGGGTCATCATGGTGGCCCTCGACACCGACGGGAACATCATCCTGCTGAACCGGCAGGGGTGCGATATCCTCGGATGCACGGTGGCGCGGGTGACGGGCAGCAACTGGTTCGATCTGTTTATTCCCGAGAGGGACCGGGAGCCAGTCAAGGCGGTTTTTTTCCGGCTGATGAAAGGAGAAATAGATCCCGTCGAATATTATGAGAACCCGGTAGTGACCATGGAGGGAGAAGAACGAATCATTGCCTGGCACAACACGGTCCTGTCTGATGAAGGGGGCGCCATAATCGGTACGCTCAGCTCAGGCATGGACATAACAGAGCGAAGGCAGGCAGAAGAAACACTCAGAACGTCGGAAGAGAAGTACCGGGACCTCTTCGAGAACGCTACGGATGCCATATTTCTGATTAGTGCCGACCTGCGCTATGTGGATGTGAACAGGAAGGCAATAGAACTCTTCGGTTACGCAAAGGAAGAATGGCTTACCATGAGCGTTCTTGATGTCATTCCGCGGGAGCAGGCTTCACGGTCAAAGCAGGAATTTGAAAAATTACGAACAGAAGGAATGTACGAAAAATTCGTCGGGAGGATGTTCAAAAAAGACGGGACAGATCTTGACGTCGAAGTGAGCTCTTCGGCAATTTATGACGGCAGGCAATTCATCGGCTCACGGGACATTGTACGGGACATAACGGAGCGCAAACGGATGGAGGAGGACCTCCGAAATTCGGAAAAGCGATACCGCCTCCTGTTCGAGACGAATCCTCAGCCCATGCTCGTCTATGATGTGTATACCCTCGGCATTCTGGCGGTGAATGAGGCTGCCGTCACCACATACGGTTATCGTCGAGAGGAATTCCTGTCCATGACGATCAAGGACATCCGTCCACCCGAGGATGTTCCCGCTCTCCTGCATCATCTGGCAAAGCCGGGCCCGGACCTCGATATCGTGCCTGGCGTATGGAGGCACCGGAAAAAAGACGGGACGATTCTCTATGTGGAAATCATTTCGCACAAGCTCACCTTCGGCGGCCGGCAGGCAGAGCTTGTCTTGACCTATGATGTGTCGGAGCGTAAGCGACTGGAGGATGAACTCCTGAATGCGCGGAAACTCGAGTCCCTCGGCGTGCTCGCCGGCGGCATAGCCCATGATTTCAACAACCTGCTGGTGGCCGTTCTGGGCAACATTGACATGGCGAAGCTCGGCGGTAAAGCAAAGGGCGGCATAACGAAGTGGCTGGATGCGGCGGAGAAGGCCACGCTGCG
>DMKB01000346.1 GCA_003454665.1 Nitrospiraceae bacterium
TTGTCGAATTCGGATTGCGGAATGCAATACCCGGCTATCAATCGGATGAGGAATTACATCACTCTCGTCCGCACTCCGCACTCCACACTCCACACTCCACATTCGGTATTCATATCTGGCGGAGAGAGAGGGATTCGAACCCCCGGAGCTTTCACTCAACGGTTTTCAAGACCGCCGCCTTAAACCGCTCGGCCATCTCTCCGGTTTAGAAGCACGTTGGGCGATAGGTGACCGCTCGCGGGGAAGATGGACGAAGCTTCCGACATCCATCGTCCTTCATCCTACCTCCCTCGCCCCTCGCTCCTCAATATTCTCTCCGCGCCTCCCATATAGGGCCGCAGGACCTCGGGAATAATGACCGTTCCGTCCTGCTGCTGGAAATTCTCGAGGATGGCCACAACGGTGCGTCCGACGGCGAGGCCGGAGCCGTTCAAGGTATGGACAAAGTCCGTCTTTTTTGCTCCCTTCGGCTTGAACCGTATCGAACCGCGACGAGCTTGAAACTCCTCGTAATTAGAGCACGACGATATCTCCCGGTATTTTTTCTGGGAGGGGACCCAGACCTCGATATCGTAGGTCTTGGCGGCAGCAAATCCCAGATCTCCGGCGCAGAGCGCCACCACGCGGTATGCAAGTCCGAGTCGCTTGAGCACTTCTTCTGCGTCACGCGTCAGTTTTTCGTGCTCGTTATGGGAATCGGCAGGCCCGGTGAATTTCACCAGTTCAACCTTGTTGAACTGATGCTGCCGGATAAGCCCGCGCGTGTCTTTTCCGTATGAGCCAGCTTCCCGCCGGAAGCATGGTGTGTACGCAGTATAGTAAATCGGAAGGCGTTCCTCGGGCAAAATTTCGTCCTGGTAGATGTTCGTAACAGGAACTTCTGCCGTGGGAATAAGATAGTACGCGCCGTTCTCGACTTTGAACAAATCATCTTCGAATTTCGGGAGATTGCCCGTGGTGATCATGCTTGTCTGATTCACCATGAAAGGCGGCAACAGCTCCGTATAACCGTGTTCTCTGGTATGAAGGTCGAGCATGAAGTTGATCAGGGCACGCTCGAGCTGTGCGCCGACGCCTTTTAAAAGAGCAAACCGGGCACCCGCTATTTTGGCGGCCCGATTAAAATCGATAATATCAAGGTATTCCGCCACATCCCAATGCGGCTTCGGCTCGAAGGATAACGTCGGGGGCTCCTCGCCGTGAGGAGACCACCGCCTTATTTCCTTGTTTTCGCTTTCATCCTTCCCGTCAGGAACCGTTGCGTGGGGCAGGTTCGGTATGGTGAGCAGAAATTCCCGCTGCGCCTCTTCCAGTTCACGGTGGGTGCTCTCCAAAGCCGTGATGGCGTCGCCGACGGAGCGCATCTCGGCCACCAACTCTTCTGCCTTCTGCCCGGCCTTCTTAAGCCGTCCTATGTTCTCCGAAACCTCATTGCGCTTGCGCCGGAGCGGCTCTACCTCTTGCTGTACCTCCCGGCGTTTTGCATCCAGTGCGAGAAATTCTCCAAGCTCGACGTCCTCGCCCCGTCGCCGCATCGATGCAAGCAGCTCCTCGGTGTTTTCCCGTACAAACTTAAGATCAATCATTTAAGGTAACACGCTCCCCCGGGCCTTGTCAATAGCTTTTCTTTCTGATGCGCACCTTGAGCGCTTTAATCTTGATGCGGATTGCTTCAGGATTCGGATAGGCTTTTTCGAGCTCGTTGTACAGTTTCAGTGCTTCCGTCAGGTTGTCACCTGCCTCCAGACAACCGGCAAGGGCAAACTTCGCTTTGATTGCAAGGGAGCTGTCCGAGGTTTGCCGCATTGCCTCACGGTAAAAGGTCTCCGCTTCCTTCAGCTCACCTTTGGTGAACGCCAGGGTGCCAAGCCTGAAGTACGCAAGTTCAGCCTGACCGCCCTGCGGAAATTCCTTTACCTGGCCCGTCCATACTTCCCGTGCTTCTTCGCGCTTGCCGAGCCGATAGAG
Source organism: Nitrospiraceae bacterium (assembly GCA_003454665.1). GTDB lineage: Bacteria > Nitrospirota > UBA9217 > UBA9217 > UBA9217 > UBA9217. The sequence goes on from DMKB01000346.1 coordinate 1,969, forward strand.
GCTCTCACCGAGGCGGTAATAGCTCTCCTCGCGTACCGCGCGGTCCGCATACGCTGCCGCCTTCCGGTACTCTTCCGCGGCGCGGGTGTAATCGTTATAGCCTCTCTCGTAAATTTTTGCGATATAGAGCTGGGCTGACGGGGCCATGTCTCGCCGCGAATACTTGTCCAGAACGAGCTGCAGGGTCGCCAGGGCTTTTTCGGTCTCGCCGAGATAGAGGAATTGGGTCACCCCGATCCAATAGAGCGCATTATCGGCGTGTGGACTATGGGGAGATTCATCGGCGAGGGTTCGGTACATGCTGACCGCCGTCCGGTAGTCGCCGGCGTTCCACCTCTTGGTGGCTGCCTCGTATTTATTGGCCGCCTCTTTGTCGAGGGCGTCGCAACCGAGGAGGAGCAAGCAGAACATGAGCAAAACGTGCGCTTTTGTTCCCATGGTCAAGCGCCCTGATCGGTAGGAGCAGGAGTCTGTTGATCTCCTTTTTCTCCGGGAGTATCTTTCCCGTCTTCCCGTTCCACGACCTTTGCGAGACCGACGACCGTATCGCTCTCTTCAATCTCGAAGAGGCGGACGCCCTGGGTGTTCCTGCCCTGGACGGAGATGTCCCGGGCCCTGATGCGCAGGACTTTACCGTTGACCGTAATGAGAAGGATCTCGTCTTCCTGGGCTACCTGGGCCATGCCCATCACGCGGCCGTTCTTTTCCGTGGTTTTGATCGTTATGATGCCTTTGCCGCCCCTGCCCTGACTCCGGTAATCCTCGAGGGTGCTTCGCTTGCCGAATCCGTTTTCCGTAACCGTCAGGATGGTGGAGTCGCCGCGGACGATCTCCATGCCGACGACGTCGTTGCCCGCGTTCAGCCGGATCCCGATAACGCCCTTTCCGGTTCTGCCGATTTCCCGAACATCCTTTTCGGAAAAGCGGATGGAGAGACCGTCTCTCGTACTGAGAAAAATGTCGCGCTCGCCGTCCGTCACTTCTGCGGCAATAAGTTCGTCACCTTCCTCCAGGGTAAGTGCGATAATTCCCGAGGGCCGGGGATTGCTGTACGCAGCGAGTTCCGTCTTCTTGATGATGCCCCGCTTGGTGGCCTTCACAATGAAGTGACCAGGATTGAATTCCCGCACCGGCAGCGCTGCCGTAACGCGCTCGTCCTGTCCGATCTGGATCAGGTTTACAATCGCCTTCCCCTTGGCCTGTCTGCTCGCCTCGGGGACCTGGTGCACTTTCAGCCAGTATACCCTGCCCTTGTTCGTAAAAAACAGGATATAGCTGTGCATGCTCGCGGTAAAGAGTTTCTCGACGAAATCCTCTTCCCGGGTCTCCATGCCGATCTTTCCCTTGCCGCCCCGGCGCTGCGCACGGTACGTTGTCAGGGGGATGCGCTTGATGTAGCCGGCATGAGAGATCGTAATGACCATCTCCTCGTCTTTAATCAGGTCTTCGATCTCGATCTCAGTGGTCTGGGCAATAATCTCGGTGCGGCGTTCGTCACCGTATTCTTTTTTGATGGTGAGCAGCTCATCCCTGACTATCTTCATTACCAGGGCGTCCGATGCCAGTATGGACGTGAATCGTTCGATCTCCTTCAGGGTCGCTTCGTACTCTCCAAGAATTTTGTCGCGCTCAAGACCGGTAAGCCGCTGCAACCGCATGTCGAGGATGGCCCGCGCCTGGATGTCCGTAAGCGCGAAGTTCTTCATCAACCCCGCCTTCGCCTCGTCCGGGCTTTTCGATGCTTTGATGAGGGCGATCACGGCATCCAGGTTTTCGAGGGCGATCTTCAGCCCTTCGAGAATATGGGCGCGCTCCTCCGCCTTGCGCAGGTCGAATTTCGTCCGCAGTACCACCACTTCGCGCCGGTGCTGAATAAAGTTCGACAGGATGCGGCGAAGGTTCAGGATTCTCGGCTGCTTATTCACGAGGGCGAGCATGATCACCCCGAAGGTGGACTGCATGGCCGTATGCTTATAGAGCTGGTTCAGGACAACATTCGCGATCTCACCCTTCTTGAGTTCCATGACGATGCGCATACCCTGGCGGTCTGATTCGTCGCGAATATCTCCCGGAGAAATTCCGGTTATCCGTTTCTCCTGAATGAGCTCCCCGATCTTTTCCAGCAGCCGTGCCTTGTTCACCTGATAGGGCAGTTCGGTGACAACGATGGCCTCTTTGTCTCCCTTGCCCTGTTCGATCGCCGCGCGCGCCCGCATCTGGATGATTCCGCGTCCCGTTGAATATGCCTGGCGGATTCCCTCCAGGCCGTGGATGAATGCCGCTGTGGGGAAGTCCGGGCCCTTGATCGCCGTCATCAGTTCCGCTATGGTCACGTCGGGATTGTCGATCATCATGACGAGGCCGTCCACGATTTCCGAAAGGTTATGGGGAGGGACGTTGGTCGCCATGCCCACGGCGATGCCCGCTGATCCGTTGATCAGAAGGTTCGGCACCCGGGTCGGCAGTACGGAAGGCTCTTCTGTCGTGTCATCGAAGTTCGGGGTAAAATCGACGGTTTCCTTGTCGATGTCGGCAAGCATCTCCTCGGCCAGTTTGGTGAGGCGCGCTTCCGTATACCGATAGGCCGCCGCTGGATCGCCGTCAACAGAGCCGAAGTTTCCCTGGCCGTCCACGAGGAGATAGCGCATGTTGAAGTCCTGGGCCATACGCACCATGGAGTCATACACCGCGCTGTCGCCGTGGGGGTGATATTTCTTGAGCACTTCGCCCACCACACCGGCGCTCTTGGAGTACTTCTTCGTATGGAGCAGGCCTTCGCGAAACATGGCGTAAAGGATACGGCGGTGCACGGGCTTCAGCCCGTCACGCACGTCAGGCAGCGCACGCCCCACGATGACGCTCATGGAATAGTCGAGGTAGGAGGTTTTCATCTCCTCTTCGAGATTGATGTGTGTTTTGCTTTCCTGTGGGTCCATAGTGTCCTAACGCAATGCAAAATGCAGATTGTAAAAGGTAAATTGTAAAATGAATATCTGTATTTTATTTACGTAATTTTGCACTTTGCATTTTGCTATTTGCAATTATATAGCTATATATCCAGATTTCTCACTTCGAGCGCATGGCGCAGGATAAAGGTGCGGCGGGGGTCGACCTGGTCTCCCATGAGAACGGTGAAGATTTCGTCGGCCTTCACGGAATCTTCGATCGTCACCTGAAGCATGGTGCGCTGATCAGGATCCATGGTCGTGTGCCAGAGCTGCTCAGGGTTCATTTCGCCCAGCCCTTTGTACCGCTGAATGCCCAACCCTTTTTTGCCGAGTTCGAAGACATGGCGAACCAGATCCCCGGTGTTCGTAAAGGTCTTTTCTTCACCTTTCTCGCGGATCTTATAGTCAGGACCGCCCAGACCCAGCAGGGCAGGCGACAGACTCTGGAGCTCCCGGAATTCCGGTGTGGTGACGAAATTCTCGTCAAGAACGAGGGTGGAATGGACGCCGTATCGTTTGGTGTCGAACTGGAGCCGGAAGGCCTGGTGCTCTTCATCCCGTTCAATTGTCCACTCAACCGCGGTGTTCGGATGGTATTTCTTCAGGTAGCCTTCAACGGACGCCGCCGTAGCGGTGAGCCGCTCTCTGTCTTTGAGAAAGTCCTTGCTGAACGACCGGTCGAGCAGGAGTGCCCGCAGTACCGCGATATCAAAACGCTTTCGCTGAAACTTGTCGAGATCTTTTTCGTAGTGAACCAGTTTTTTGAGCATGCCCGTCAATCGTTTTTCCTTGAGGTAACCCTTCTGCTCCGCGGAATAGAGCTCAACATCCTCGGTCGCCAGGTCGAGGAGGAAGTCTTCCATCTGCGTGTCGTCCTTGATATACCGCTCGGTCTTGCCGCGTTTTACTTTAAAAAGAGGCGGCTGTGCAATGTAAAGGTACCCCCGCTCAATGATCTCCCTCATCTGGCGGTAGAAAAACGTGAGCAGCAGGGTGCGTATGTGCGCGCCGTCCACGTCTGCGTCCGTCATAATGACCACTCGGTGGTAGCGCAGTTTGCTTATGGTGAATTCTCCCGGACCGATCCCGGTACCGAGGGCGGTAATGAGAATCTTGATCTCGTCGCTCGAGAGCATCTTGTCAAACCGCGCTTTTTCGACGTTCAGAATTTTGCCCTTGAGCGGCAGAATGGCCTGGTTCTTCCGGTCCCGCCCCTGTTTGGCCGAACCGCCTGCCGAGTCGCCTTCAACGATGAACAGTTCAGAGAGAGCAGGGTCTTTTTCCTGGCAGTCGGCGAGCTTGCCCGGCAGGGAGGCCGAGTCGAGAGCTCCCTTGCGCCTCGTAAGCTCCCGCGCCTTCCGCGCAGCCTCACGGGCCCGTGCAGCGGTCGCCGCCTTTTCTACTATTTTTTTCGCAACGGTCGGATTTTCTTCCAGGTGAGCGCTGAGCGCTTCGTTCACGAGGCTTTCAACAAATCCCTTCACTTCGGTGTTGCCGAGCTTAGTTTTCGTCTGGCCCTCGAACTGCGGGTTGGGGAGGCGCACGCTCACCACTGCCGTGAGCCCTTCCCGCACATCCTCGCCCATGAGCACTTCGTCCGTATTCTTGAGCACACCCGTGGCCACAACGTAGTTGTTCACCGTGCGGGTCAGGGCCGAACGGAAACCGGCCAGGTGAGAGCCGCCCTCGTGCGTATTGATGTTGTTGGCAAAGGTGAACACCTGCTCCTGATAGCTGTCGCTATACTGGAGCGCTACTTCGACGGTGACGCCGTCGCGGTCCCGCTGGAGGTAAATCGGCGCCGGATGAAGGGGGTTCTTTTTTTTGCTCAGGTATTCGATGAACGATACGATGCCGCCCTCGTAGAAGAAGGTCTGTTTCTTTTCCGTGCGCTCGTCCTGTATGGTGATTTTGAGTCCGCCGTTCAGGAACGCCATCTCGCGGAACCGCTGGGAAAGGATATCGAAACTGAAATCGAGTTCTTCAAAAATCTGCTGGTCCGGTTTGAAGGTAACCTTCGTCCCCGTTGCCGTTGTCGTGCCGGTTACCCGGAGAGGGGCGAGCGGTACGCCACGCTCATATCGCTGCTGAAAGACCTCACCGTTCTGTTTGATCTCGAGCTCGAGCCATTCCGCAAGGGCGTTCACCACGGAAACACCGACACCGTGAAGTCCTCCCGAGACCTTGTACACATCGCCTTCGAACTTACCGCCGGCGTGGAGTACCGTCAACGCAACCTCGGCAGCGGAACGCTTCTGGATACTGTGCATTGCCGTCGGGATGCCGCGGCCGTCATCGATCACCGTGACGCTGTTGTCGATGTGTATCACGACATCGATGGTTTTGCAGAACCCGGCCATGGCTTCGTCGACACTGTTGTCGACGAGTTCGTAGACGAGATGATGCAGTCCAACGGCGCCGGTGCTGCCGATATACATGGCCGGCCGCTTGCGCACCGCTTCGAGGCCTTCAAGCACTTTTATGCTGTCAGCAGTATATGCCACGCTCTCCTCGCAAAAAAAGGGATTTGCCCACGCAGTTGCGGATCAATCCCTCGCTCCCTTACTGCATTGAAAATTGAAGCTTTGAAATTGCAAAATCAGTTTCAACTATTTTGATTTTTTCAATTTCCAATTGTAAATGTTCAATTCGGCATTCGCAGAATGTCGCCTACACCCGCATGGGCATAACAACACACTTGTAATTTTCGTCGCCCTCTTCCATAATCAGACAGGGACTGAGCTGGTCGTTGAATGTCATCTGGATTTTGTCCGTTCCCATTCCCGACAGTACGTCCATCAGATACCGCGAGTTGAACCCGATCGTGAGGCTTTCTCCGTCAAAATCCACGGAGAGGTCTTCCGTTGCCTCGCCCACCTCGGGATTATTGGTGGAAAGAACCATCCGGCTCTTTTCCAGCTGCACTTTTACGGCATTTGTCTTTTCTTTGGACAGGATGGACACCCGCTTTACGGCATGGGCCAGCGCGTCTTTCGGGAGCATGACGCTTTTCGTGCTTTCCGTCGGCACCACCTGGAGGTAGTTGGGATAGTTGCCTTCAATAAGTTTTGACACCATGACCAGACCGTCCCGCTTGAACAGGATGTGGTTCTTGCTGATACCCATGGTGAGTTCTTTTGTTGCCGAGTCTTCCTCAAGCAGTCTCCGCAGTTCCATCATCGCCTTGCGGGGAACGATCAGGCTCTCTTCTTTGTGCTTCGCCTTGACTTCCCGGTCTATCATGGACAGCCGGTGACCATCCGTACCTACCATGCGAACGGTGAGGGCGCCCTTGGACGGGGTCATCTGCACGAACAACCCGTTCAGGACATGGCGGGCATCGTTTTCTCCGACAGCGTAGAGCGTTTTCTTGATCATGTCCCTGAGGGTGTCGCCGGCAATCGTAATCAAGCCGTCTTCGCCCACGTCGGGGAGTGAAGGGTATTCTTCTTTTGGCAATCCAACGAGTTTAAACTGTGAATGGCCGGACGTAACGGAGACCCAACTGCCCTCATCAACCTGGATCTGAACGCTCTCTTCAGGCAGTTCCCGGGCGATCTCGTACATTTTTTTTGCCGATACGGTGACTGCCCCCGGTTGTTCAACCTCTGCAGAATAGCGGCCGCGCAGCCCGAGCTCAAGGTCGGTGGCAACGATCTCGATCCCGTCGCCTTCGGCCATGAGGAGCATATTGGAGAGGATCGGCATGGTGGTTCTCTTCTCCACCACCCCCTGGATTCTCTGCAATCCCTTCAGAAGTTCCTCTTTTTTTATCTTCAGTTTCATCAGGGAAGCCTCCTGTGACGTGTACGGTGAATAGTATCAGAATCCCTGGTAAATAGCAACACAATTATTTGCTGTATTTACTTAATATTTCAAGATCTTAGCTGTTTAATTAACATCTCGATTTTGGCCCGTAGTTCGGGGTCTTTTTCCTTCTTTTCTTCTATCACTTTGCAGGCATGAATCACGGTGCTATGGTCTTTTCCGCCGAAGAAGCTCCCGGTCTCCGGAAAAGAAGAACCTGCCAGCGTGCGGCAAAGATACATGCCAACCTGCCGCGGCAACACCACCGCTTTTGTTCGCCGCTTTGATTTCAGGTCCGACACCCGCACCCCGAACGATTCGGCGACGGTCTTTTGTACGAGTTCGTTCGTGATAACCTTGTCCCTGCTGTCGATAAGGTATTTCAGCTCGTTTTTGGCCAGGTCCTGGGTTATTTCGGTGTTCGTGAGGGATGACACCGCCCCCAGCTTGACCAGTCCGCCTTCAAGCTCCCGGATATTGTTTTTCATCATCAATGCCAGAAATTCCGCAACATCGTCGGGCAGCCGGATGCTCCAAAAATCCGCTTTTTTCTTCAGAATTGCTATCCGCGTCTCCAGATCGGGCGGCTGAATGTCGGATATGAGGCCGGACTCGAACCGGGAACGGAGCCGTTCCTCTATATCGGGAATTTCGTTGGGCTGGCGGTCACTCGTCAGCACGATCTGCTTCTGCCCTTCGTAAAGCGTGTTGAAGGTGTGAAAAAACTCCTCCTGTGTTCTCTCCTTGCCGGCGATAAACTGAATATCGTCGATAAGCAGGATATCCATATTCCGGTATTTCTGTCGGAATTCCTCCATCCGCTGATGGGTCATACGGTTAATAAGCTCGTTCGTGAACTGCTCTGACGAAAGGTAGGCGACCCTGGTCCGGGGGGCCTTGCCTTGCACATGGAGACCGATGGCGTTCAGCAGATGGGTCTTGCCCAGACCCACGCCGCTGTAGATAAAGAGCGGATTGTACGCGCGGCCCGGGGCGTCGCCCACGGCCTTGGCTGCGGCGTGAGCAAATTGGTTGCTCGGACCGATAACGAATGTACTGAAGGAATATTTCTTTTCGAGGAGGTGGGGTTTTTCTGATCGAGGTTCATTTTTTTCGCCTTTGGTCTGACTGGCTGTTTTTTTCTGCGGCGGCTGAATAAAGAAATCGATGTTCATCTTGTCCTTCTTGGTGACTTCGTTGATAATCTCCGTCAAGGTGTCCCAGTAGTGCTCTTTGATCCAGTCACGGTGAAACTTGCTCGGTATTTCAATCACCATGCTGCTTGCATCGAAAGAATGGAGCTTCGACTGGCTGAACCAGGTGTCGTAACCCTGCTTAGACATTCGGTTTTCTATCAGTAAAAGGATCTCTTCCCAGACTCGGTTTTGGTCCATAAAAACCCCGAAAAACAGCGCCGGTTACAAACATGCTTGTCCACAGGTGTTAAAAACCGGATTTTCCTTGTTTTTTTAGTGTGTTTCGCCGGTGAGCGGAGGCATATTGTCCCCTTTTTTCTGCCCCGTTTTTACTGCATTTCTCACTTCAACAGTTGGCTGCTCTGAGCACGCATTTTGCAACTTATAATCCACTCGTCCGTTTCGACAGGGAATGACTATACCAGAAGGATGATTTTCTCGCAAGGCATTTTTGTCTCTTCGGCTGATTCTCATAATTAAGGGGAAGCGAGAACAGTCTTGCGAGCGGTAATAATCATGATTACCGGTCAATGAATAGCCGGAAAAAACTGCTTGACATTGATACGCTTGAACTATATTATAAAACGAGCGTTTCGTATTTCAGCATTGATTCTGTTTTATCGAAGGAGGTGAATTATATGTCAGCCGATATCAAAGTTGATCAGGTGCTTGACGCCAAGGGGCTCAACTGCCCGCTGCCCATATTAAAGACCAAGAAGGCCGTCGATTCTCTTTCCGCCGGTCAGGTACTGAAAGTCGAGACCACCGACCCCGGTTCAAAGAATGATATGAACTCGTGGGCCAAAAGAACGGGAAATGAAATCGTGGACGTCGAGGAAAGCTCGGGCACGTTCATCTTCTACATAAAAAAATCAGCTTAAGGAGATTCATTTTCATGGAACAGAAAAAGATGGCAATCATAGCATCCAAGGGTGCGATGGACATGGCATATCCCCCGCTGATCCTGGCCACCACCGCAGCAGCCATGGACATGGATGTCTCGATTTTCTTCACCTTTTACGGCCTGGAGATCGTCAAGAAACGGAACGCTGAGAAACTGCAGGTTTCGCCCGTCGGCAATCCGTCAATGCACATGCCGAATGTTATCGGGACCCTGCCGGGCATGACAGCCATTGCCACCAAAATGATGAAGTCCATGTTCAAGAAGCACGGCGTGGCAACGATAGAACAGCTCCTGGAACTGGCCAAGGAGAGTGGCATCAAACTCATTGCCTGCCAGATGACGATGGATGTATTGGGAATCAAACAGGAAGATATCATCGACGGCGTCGAATTCGGCGGTGCAGCGACCTTTATGGACATCGCTGCGGACTCACAGATATCGCTCTTCATTTAACCCTTTCCTTTTTGTAAATGCTCCCGTTACGCGCCGCAGCCGGTTCCGAAAAAGGGAACCGGTTTTTTTTGTCCTGATCGCTCATCGCCTTTCCCGACAAGACCCCGGCTGGACATTTTCCCCTGATTATGCTACAACACGATACCATGACGATGCAGATACCGGCTGGTTTGAAATATGATGAAAAGGGACTGATCCCTGCGATCATCCAGGACGCGAAGACGCTCGAGGTACTCATGGTAGCGTACATGAATGCTGAATCCCTGCAGCGCACGGTAAACACCGGGCTGACGTGGTTCTGGAGCCGCTCCCGCCGGACATTCTGGCAAAAGGGAGAGACCTCGGGCAACGTACAGCGCGTGCAGGACATTCTCTACGACTGTGACAGCGATACGCTTCTCCTGCGGGTTGAGCCGGCGGGGCCCGCATGCCACACTGGTGAGCGGACCTGTTTCTACAGAAGTTTTTCGGGCAACGTCGTTGCCGGCAGGAAAAGGGGAGGAGAAACAAAATGAGCGCGGAACACACCTGTCTCTTCTGTAAAATCATCGAGAAACAGATTCCCGCGAAAGTCGTGTATGAAGACGACATTGCCGTTGCCTTCGAAGATGTCAATCCCCAGGCGCCCGTCCACATTCTTGTAGTTCCGAGAAAGCATATTCCTGATATTCAGAGTATGACCGATGCGGACCGGGAAACGATAGGACACCTTTTCTGGATAGCGGCAAAACTAGCGGCGGAAATGGGGCTTACGAACCGGGGGTATCGGACGGTCATCAATAACGGTCCCGATGCCGGCCAGACGGTTTTTCATATCCATATGCATCTTTTGTCGGGACGCACATTTTCCTGGCCTCCGGGATAACTTGTTCTCATTACGGTATTTCAACACCCCACCGTGCCTCCGAGAGAACACTGCATTTCTGCTGAATTCCTTCCTGTCCTGTTATCGGGACGCTTCCTTAGGCCAAGGCGGGTACCCCAAGAATTTTGCTGCACTCTGCGGGTGTAGGGCCGCTTCCGGGGGCGCACGGGCTTGGGTAAAGCGTTAAGCCTTGGACCTCTGCCTTACCCCATGCGAAAATTTAGGCGTGTGGAGCCCCTCCAGCCAGCTTAACAACGCGACATCCCGCCGCAGCGGGGCGACCGAGTCCGAGGGAAAAGCATTTCGGACTGTCTGAGGCCGGAGGGCGAGTTTCCGAAATGCCCGAGGACGACCGAGCACGTAGCAAAGGAGTTTTCAGCTGGGTGCCCTTCTTTGGGTCACCTTTCTTGGGCACGCAAGAAAGGTGACAAAGGACACTTGCCTGAATTTCTTTTTTACGATTTCCTTTGCGTTACGAGTGGCCGTTTCTGGTTCTAGGCCATTTGCGGCTCAATGTGGCCTGTGGCCATTGCGCGAGATAGCTTTTGGTTCCGGTCCCGCTTATCGTGGGACTGATGCGGGACGGCTGGTGGTCGTTCGCTTTTTTTTGATTAATCAGTATACCGTTGTTTTCGCCGGAAATAGTTACCCTTCTGATAATAACTGTGGCCTCTGTTCTCTTCCATACAGGTTATTCATATCTGCCCTGAATAACCCCGGCATAACCCTGTTCATAATTCGTTTGATGATGTTATTCACATTTATAAACATTCCAGCCAACAAAACGTACACAGGAATGTCATTTCTTTTTTTTATTTTTTTTCATGGCATTATGTTCTGAATAACGAAATTCACAGCCACTACTACTACTATTATTAGTTCTGTTTAAATTATAGTATATAATAGTTATTGAAACAAACAGTGCACATTCGCGGTGTTTTTTACCGAAAGGCATCATTTTATAATTGACTCACCAAAGCTTTTTTGTTATAGTTATAACTTAAACTTTCAAGCGAGCAGGAAGTAACTTCGAAGTAGCCGCATAGGGGTATGATACATGAACAATAGTAAATTATTGTCAATAAAAAAGAAACTCGAAAAGCAACGTTCGCAGCTTCTTCAGGAGGCGGAGCAAACGCTGAATGATAAGATCGGAACAGAGAAAGAGAGTTTTCCTGATCCGACAGACCAGGCGGTAGCGGAGTTGGACAGTAATTTTCAGCTCAGGCTGCGCGGCAGGGAGCAAAAACTGCTGAAGAAGATTGATGAGGCAATGGCACGGATAGATGATGGTTCCTATGGGGTGTGCGAATCCTGTAGTGAGCAAATTGGTGTGCGAAGGCTCGAGGCACGGCCGGTCACGACTCTCTGTATCGAGTGTAAGACGCAACAAGAGGAAGAGGAGAAGTTACTTGAAAGAAAGGGCTAAGCAAGAGGGTGTAGAATTTGCCTCGTTTTTTTGTGGAAAGGAAAACCAGGAATGGTGGGCGATGCAGGGCTTGAACCTGCGACCCCTGCCGTGTGAAGGCAGTGCTCTCCCGCTGAGCTAATCGCCCCTGTTTTGCCGTGCCGTGCTGATGTTCTGAATATGTATCATACTCGTGACAACCAAGTCAAGTTAATTTTTTTACGCTGGTAAGAGAATAGCCATTGATGTGTTTTTATGCAGGCCTTCGGCTAATCAGCGAGAAGAATAGCGCATTTAAGATATTGTGTTTCTCTCGCTGCCAGTAAGGCAGGGTGATCCCGCGACTGCGATCGCATCTCAAGGAGCTTCACGCGTCGTCCCGCAGTGGAGGCCGCATTGATCAGCATCTCTCTGAAGAGATCGGGATCAATGTGATGCGAACAGGAACAACTTACCAGCACACCGCCGGGTTCGAGTATCTTGAGAGCCCGGCTGTTTATTTCTCGATAGCCTTTCAGCGCCTCTCGTACCTTGGATCTACTTTTCACGAATGCCGGTGGGTCCAGAATAACGCATCCGAAAACCTCTTTCTGCATATTCAGGTTGCGAAGCTCCTCGAAGACGTTTCCCCGGTAAAAGACCGTGTTAAGGCCGTTTAAGTCCGCATTTTCCGTTGCCAGAGACACCGCCTGTGGGGACGCGTCGATACCGATCGTCTCGGAAGCACCGAAGCGTGCCGCGCTGAGAGCCCACGCACCGCTATAGCAGAAACAGTCAAGAGTCCTCCTGCCTGCCACGAGACCCTTCAATGTGAGACGGTTCTCCCGTTGGTCGAAAAAGAACCCGGTTTTCTGGCCATCAAGGATATCAACGTGGTAGTGAATGCCCGATTCCTCTATCATGACCGTCTTCGGAAGTGTTCCCGAAGCGACACGCTTTTCTCTTCCCAGTCCTTCGATCTCCCGGGAAGAAGAATCATTCCTGAGAACGATAGCCTGTGGATGGTATCGTTCACGAAGAACAGAAAGAATCTCACCCTCTATCCGGTCGATCCCCGCGGTGAGAGACTGCACCACGAGTATATCGCTGTATTTATCCACGATCAGCCCGGGAAGGCCGTCTCCTTCACTGAAGAACGCGCGATAGGAGTCGTCAGGGCTCATCCCCAGCCGTAACCGAAGTTCCTGCGCCGTGGAAATCCTTCCGTGAATAAAATTATGATTGATCTCTTCCTGCCGTCTCGTGAGCATTCGAACGGCAATGAGGGTATGCGGGTTCAGATAGCCGCGGCCGACGAACACCCCGGAGGACGTGGTTACGTCGACAATTTCGCCGGGAAGGACATCTGCGGGCATTTTTTCGATCTCGTTGCTGAAGATCCAAGGGTGGCCCCGCAGGATCCGACGCTCTTCCTTCTTTTTCAGTTTTATCGTTTTCACGTGGGCAGAACGTTTCCTTTGCGGAAGGACAGGGATGAATGCAAAAGACGGAGCAGCAAGGGAGAAAAGGCGCGCAAGGCGCGCGGTTAGAGTTTTATCTCAATATGCGTTTCATTACGCAGCGCCTGGAGCCATTCCCGATACGTGGTCTCCATTTTTTGGCGAAGGATGATCTGCGATATCTCTTTTTTCGCCCGTTCAAAGGGTTGTATCGGTGTACGGACGTCTTCAAGACGAATGATATGGTAGCCTGCGTCAGTCTTAATCGGACCGGCGATATCTCCCGGTTTGAGTGATTGGGCTGCCTTGGCAATTTCAGGCAGTGCGTCTTCTCGCCGGAGAAAACCGAGGTCGCCTTCCGACGCAGCGGTCTGCTCATCGGAAAACTCGCGAACAAGATGAATAAAGTTCTCGCCCTTCTTTGCCCGGCGGTACGCCGCACGGGCTTGCTGCTTTGCAGCCCGTATCCGGGATCGGCCGGCGCTGCTCGGGACCTTTATGAATATGTGTCTCACCTGAATTTCTTCGGGAAGTGAGAAGGTGTCGATGTTCCGCTTATAGTAGGCGCGGAGCTCTGCATCGCTGACGGCAAGGCCGGAACGAACATACTTGTTGAATACCCGGGTGAGCGTCAGCTGCTCCTTCAACTCCTCTTTATATTGACTGGTCGTGAGCCCTTCTTTCGCAAGGGCGACTTCAAATGCAGCGGCATCCATGGCATTGTTCTTCATGATGTCGGCAATAGAGCTGTCCAGCTCTTTTTCCGTGACGTCCATTCCGGCCTGTTTCGCTGCGGCAAGTTGAAGTTTTTTGTTGATGAGTTCTTCGAGGACGTCCCTCTGGTCCAGGGTCTTTTCTTTCAGTTTCGCCGATGCACGCTCAAGATCGCTCATGGTGATGATCTCGTTGTTTACCACAGCGATAACGCGGTCGATAATGACCGAACCGTCAGCGCTGCTCTGGACGCTGTTCAGGCCTATAGCGATAACCGTAATCAGGATCAGTTGGATGTATTTGTTCATCGTATACTCTCTTATGCTCCCCAATGAAAATACTGCGCGTCTCTTGCGATACGAACCTCTGGATACCGGTTCAGCAACCACCGTCAGGGTCCGATAATTTCATAGACATTTACGAAGCCGCCCTGGTAACTGCTGGCCCACAGTTGCTTCCCGTTGGGGGAAACGGACAGCCCCATGGGTCGCTCAATGTCGATATATTGTAATACCGTGAATGTCGTCGTGTCAATAGCCGCGACTTTCCCGGAGTAATGCGCTGCAGCAAAGAGAAGGCGC
>DMKB01000340.1:0-21793 GCA_003454665.1 Nitrospiraceae bacterium
CCCGCCAAGGCGGGACTAAGCGACTCGGATTGACAGTGATTTAAGAAGCCAAAACTTGTGTAGCCGCGAGTTTGCACGAATTGACTCGAATTTAGATAAAAAAAGTAAAATATTCTACTTTTTATTCGCGAGAATCAGCGCTCACGAGTGGCCCAACGAATTTCGGAGTGCGGAGTGAGGAATGAAAGAGTCGAATTGCGGGTTTCGACTTGCGAGTCCGACAGAAGACCAGTGAGCAGGCCAGCAGAAGCGACGAGTACCGGCTTTTGCTTCGATGCACGGCTCCAGATAATTACATAATCCGCCCTTTCCGCGTCCCATTAATGCTGTTATTCGCGTCAATTCGCGGCTAAAACTTTTATTCGTATTTATCCGCGTCCATCTTCGGCTATCTCTGTGGCATAAAATATTTGATGAAAAGATCGCAATCATATCACTCACCGATGATCTTCACCAGTACGCGCTTTTTTCTTCTTCCGTCGAACTCGCCGTAGAAGATCCGCTCCCACGTGCCGAAGTCCAACCTTCCGTCCGTTACGGCAACAACGACTTCTCGGCCCATGATCTGCCGTTTCATGTGGGCGTCGGCATTGTCTTCGCCGGCATTGTGGCGGTACTGGGACACCGGCTCATGGGGCGCCAGCTGTTCGAGCCATACGTCGTAGTCGTGGTGGAGCCCGGACTCATCATCGTTAATGAAGACGGAAGCCGTGATATGCATCGCATTGCAGAGGATGAGGCCTTCCCGGATGCCACTGTCCCGCAGACATTCTTCCACCTGGGGTGTAATATTGATGAATGCCCGCCGGGTCGGCACAGTAAACCAGAGTTCCTTCCGATAGCTTTTCACTGTTCTTTCCCCCGTATTCAGTGTGATTTCTAATCTTTCACAAGGTGTTCGATCTTATTATACAGGAATCAGCGCAACTTGTCTTTCGTCCGGTTTTTCGCTCTTCCCATCCTGCTTTATCCTGTTCATCCTGTCTACCGTGTGAATACGCGACTGCCGGGCCCTTTCGCGATGTTCCTCGCGATGCTCGCTGGCAGGAACCGGCCGCGATGCCGTTACGACAGGATGAAGCAGTATCAGCCTGCGTTCTTGTGCTCTTTTGACACCGCGCTACCTTGACAAGTGAGGAACCTTGTGTATACTTTTACTATTACCTTCGGAGGGTTCTATGGCTTTTCTTGCTCCACGTATTGCGCCGGGCATTGGTGTGGCCATGGCTCGCGTAGCCGCCCGGTTTTTTTTCTTCAGCATCCTCTTGGTGGGATCAACGATCTATCTACCTCACGAAGTGGCCCCCGGCCGCTTCGGACTGATCGCTCTTACCCTGTTTACCGTCGGCATGATCGTTTTTCTGCACCTCTTCCCCTGGGATCGTTTTGAGCCCCGGGTGTTTACGCTGGTCCATCTTCTCACCAGCTGCTCCCTGCTGTCCCTGCTCGTGTTCGTAACGGGCGGCGCGAGGAGCAGTTACGATCTGCTCTTTTTTTTGATTATCCTGTTTTCCTACTTTTATAATCTCAGGGAAATGTTGTCGATTACAACGGTGGTGTCCATTTTTTATCTCCTTCCCTTTATCTACAGTGATTTTGAGCCTCGCCATGTTGCCCTATCGGCAGTGACGGTCCTGTTTTTTTACCTGGGGACCTACGTTCTTTACGGAGTAACACGGTTCGTGCTCAAGAAGAACCGGGTGCTTCAGGAGTTGAATACGCAGCTTTCCGACCTCTATGAAGTAACGTCCACACTCCTCAAGGACATGGAGAAAGACGCGCTCCTAGAATCGCTATCCGAGAGCCTGAAAGACCATCTTCCGTCAACCTATTGTATGGTCATGCTTTTTGATGATAAGGCGAACCTCACGACGCGGATTGCCTGTCCGGTCAGAACACTGACGTGGGAGCCGGCCATCGGTTCGGTCTATGCGCCCGATGCACTCGCCGGGATACGGGAAGTCCTTGAGACGAGACAGCCGAAGGTCTGGCGTCTCGAAACGGATGAGGTCGACCAGGAACTGAGGAAGATCATAAGCCGCCACACACGGTCACTCCTCGTGGTGCCGATCCGGATTGCCGCGGAAAACGTGGGCGTTATCCTTTTTGGTGAAGAACGCCAGTGGGAGCGCGCGCCCTTTAACAATGAACAAATCCAGCTCGCCGTTGCCATCGGGAGGCAGGTGGCCGTCGGCATCAACATGTGGTGGTGTTATGAACGACTGGTAGAAGCGGACCGCAACATTCAGGTTTCGCACGACCGGGTGATAAAGGCGGAACGCCTGGCGGCCCTCGGGGAAGTAACGAGAGCGGTGGAGCACGAGATTAATAATCCGCTGAACGTTATCGTAAACTGGGCCGAGCTGTACCGGGAGGACGAAGCCGTGGATCCCGAGTTGCGGAACAAGTTTTCGATCATCTATGATATGGCCCTGCGCATCCGTGAGGTCATCATAAAACTTTCCACAATGAAAGATACGAAATCAATCGAATTCACCAAGGATCAGAAAATGACGGACCTGGGGTAACACCGCGTTTCCTTCTTATCGCCGTCACGATCATGCACGTGATAGTTGCGATCGTGTACCCGTAGTCGGCGGGCTCGCGCCTTGCGAAACGTCATCCCCCACAGCGACTGTCTCGTGCAGGCACGGACCGTTGCTTGCGGCATTCGTCGTACGAGTGAGAAGGGGAAAAGAGGTGCCTATGAGGATACAGACCAAATATCTCATCGCTTTTTTAAGCGGGACGGTGATCACCGTCATCATCGTCGGCGTGTCGTTGTGGGGGTTTAACAGTCTGCGCAAAACAACGGATTACCTGGTTACCGTGAACAGCCGGGTACTGGAATTTGCCAGTTATTTTGATAAGGAACTTGCGCACTCCCGCAGGGCAGAGAAAGAATTTTTTATTTTCCCGAACAATAGGGCCAAACAGGCCAAGTATATCACCAAATGGAAGGGCGCTTATAATAAAATACGGGGATATTTAGACGAGCTGGAAAGGCTTTTTCTCGGCGAAAATAACGCGGAGATGTTTGCCCTGGTTGCGAAGGCGAGGAAGGTCATGGATGAGAACGAGACACTCTTTGCCAGCGTTGTTGTCAAATTCAAGCGGACGGGATCGTATGATACGGTAAACCGGGCGGAATATGGGACCTTCAAGGAAAAAACCCATATTCTTGAAGACATCGCGGTAAAGATGTCTCAGTACGGATTGGCCGAGGTCGAAAAAGGACGGGAGGTACTGGCGAAGACGCAGAGCAGGACCCAATTGACCATCCAGATCATCTCAATACTTGCCGTACTCTGGGGCGTATTCGTTCCTATTGTGCTTTCGAAGCGCATGACCGCCACCATCAGGTATCTGACCCAAATCAGTAATGACATCAGCAAGGGAGAAATGGAAAAGGAGATCACCGTAACAAGCAGCGACGAGCTCGGCGATCTGGCCCTCTCGATCAAACGAATGCAAACAAGCATAAGAATTATGCTGGACCGCTTCAAGGAGGGCCGTTTGTAACCTTGTCGGCCCAGTGTTGCGTCGCGTCACGGGTATCATGTCCGCAATGCTGCTTGGTACGATCAGGGCCGGTGTGCTATGCCGTATCAGGAAAATAAGACGAAGAAGGGAATGATCGAGGCGCTCGCCGAACTGAACGAGCTGTTGTTCAGTTCGGGCTCCTCGCTCAATCTGCAAGCGGAAACGGACGCCTTTCTCTCCGGGCTGTTTGATAAATTCAGCTGCAGCCGCGTATCGCTCCATCTCCTCACGGGCGGAGAACTCGTCATTGCATCTTCCTTCGGCCCCGGCGGGAAGGAAGGGAAGCAGGAAGCGGAACCCGCCCTCCGCTCTCCTCTTCTGGATGAGGTCCTTTCGTCGGGTTCGCCTATCAACCTTTGTGACCGTACGCTTTCGGCCTTTGCCTCACAGCTGCTTATGCCCATGCGGCGTCAGGGAGAACTCGCCGGAGTGCTCTGGCTGGCCCGGATCGAGCCGCTTCCCTTTACCGGCCGGGACGTGGCGCTTGTTCAGTTTCTTCTGGAACGGTTCAGCATTTCCCTGGACCGGACGCTTATGTACCAGGAGCTGGAGAAGAAAAACCAGGAACTCAATACGCTCAATGGCATGGTCATCAAGGCCAAGGCCGACTGGCAGAACACTTTTGATTCTATCCAGGACATGATCTGCATCCTCGATACCGAGTTGAAGATCACCCGTGTTAACCGCGCGTTTAGCGCGCGGCTGGAAAAGTCCTATGATGAGCTTATCGGTGTCTCCTGTCATGAGATCATCCACGGAACGTCCGAGCCGCCGGAGGCATGCCCGTTTGCAGCCGTCCTCGAAACCGGCCGGCCGTCAACGCACGAAACGGAGATACCGATCGGTGATTCGCTGTTTGCCGCGTCCCTTTTTCCCTACTGTGATTCTTCCGGAGCAATGCAGGGGGCGGTTCATATTTTTCGCGATATTTCCGATCAGAAGTCCCTCCAGGATAAACTGGTGCAGACGGAGACCATGGCGGCTGTCGGGACCCTGGCCGCGGAGATCGCGCACGAGATCAATAACCCCCTCGACTACATCAATAATTACCTCTATCTCCTTTCCGAATCGCTGCCCGCTGAATTTGACAAACATGAATACCTCGATAAAATCGAAGCGGGAATCGACAACCTGGCCACCCTGACGCGTGATCTCCTCGAGTTCGCCCGGCCGCAGATCGATACGTTCGTCCCCCTCGATCTGCACACCGTCATTGACGCCTCACTCGAGTTTTCGGCAAAGTATCTGCAGGAAAAACAGATCCGCATACAGAAAGAGTATCAATGGAGCAACGGAATGGTCATGGGGTCTGAGCGAATGCTTCAGCAGGTCTTCCTCAACCTCATTCTGAATGCCCTCGACGCCATGCCGGAGGGGGGCACCTTGACTATTTCCACCCGCGCTTCGAAGGAGACCTGTGTCCTGGAGTTTACGGACACGGGTAGCGGTATTCCAGAGGCGAACCTTCCGAAATTGTTCGAACCCTTCTTTACCACCAAAAAGACGACGGGAAAGCGGGGAAGCGGACTGGGACTCACAATATGCTATAATATCATCAATCATCACGACGGTGAAATCCGTGTGGCGAGCACTGAGGGGGCGGGATCCACATTCACGCTTGTCCTTCCCGGTCCGGCAGGGAGGGTGAAAAAGGGTGTTCATTGAGGATTGAAAGTACGAATTGAATGTTGCATATTGATGCAGAGATATTCAGTTCCAGTAGTTATCGCCCGGAGATAACGAGAAAATCCTGGTTATTCGCAGAAAAATAGTGTATATATGAAGTAACGTTCATTGCCGTCCCGTTGCTGTCTGAGGGGTCGTATAATGAATAGAGTTGCTCTCTTCCCGCTTAATTCATGGATTTACAGGAAATGCGAGGGTGCGTAAAGAATGACTGAGAAGCCGAAGGTCCTGCTCGTCGATGATGAGCCACTGGTCCTCGATTCGCTGCAGGCGATTGTGAGCCGTGGCAATGCCTATGAGGTGAGTCTGGCAGAAAACGGCACGAAGGCCTTGGAGTTGGTGGGTAGTGAGCAATTTGCCGTCGTCATTACCGACCTCATGCTCACGGACATTACGGGGAACGAACTCCTGAAGTCCGTGAAGGAAAACACGCCGGAAACCCAGGTCATCATGGTGAGCGGCAAAGGGACGATTGATTTTGCCGTTGAAGCCATGAAGATGGGCGCCTTTGATTTCCTTACCAAGCCCTATTCTCCCCCGCACCTTCTCCAGATACTGGACCGGGCGCGTGCCTATTATCAGTCTCTCGTGGAAAACAGGCAGCTTAAAGACGAGATCCGCAAACTCAGGAAAAATTTCGAGATCATCGGTTCCCACCCGAAAGTCGAGCGCATCAAGCAGATCATCAAGAACATCGCCCCCTCGGACAGCACGGTTATCATTCAGGGAAAGAGCGGGACGGGGAAAGAACTCGTGGCGAGGGCGGTCCACGACTGTTCCAGCCGTTCCGAGGGACCGTTCCAGGCGGTCAACTGCGGCGTATTTACCGAAACCCTGATTGAAAATGAACTGTTCGGACATGAGAAGGGCGCCTACACCGGGGCCATTCAGCGGGTCATCGGCAGGGTGGAAGCCGCTGCGGGTGGCACGCTCTTTCTCGATGAGATCGATACCATGCCCCTCAGCTCCCAGGTGAAACTTCTGCGAGTGATCGAGGAGAGATGTTTTCAGCGCATCGGCGGAACAAAGGCGATTCATGTCGACTTCAGGCTGATTGCCGCGACGAACGTCGATCTTATGGATGCCGTCGAGAAAAAGCTGTTCCGGGACGACCTGTACTACCGGCTGAATGTGATTTCCCTTTCGCTGCCTGAACTGCATGAACGGGGAAGCGATATTCCCATTCTCGTGAATTACTTCGTCGAACGCTACAAAGGGCGCAGCACGGTCAAATCCGTTTCGTCAGCGGCCCTCGATATGCTGAGGGCGTATTCCTGGCCGGGGAATGTCCGGGAGTTGGTGAATGCCGTCGAGTATGCCATGGTCATGGCAAAAGGATCACAGATAATGCCCCATGACCTTCCGGAAACGATCCAGGGAAAAGTATCGATGCCCCTGCAGGATGCGAAGGAATCGCTGTCCCTCAAAGAAACGGAAAAAGAACTGATTGTAAAGGCATTGAAAGAATGCAGCGGCAACAAACACCTTGCGGCAAAAATTCTCCGGATACCCCGGTCCACCCTCTACAGTAAAATCCAGAAGCACGGCATCGTCGCAGAAGAGAGACTGGAGGGCGGCGTTTCGGCGGAAGACCGTTCCACCCCCTATGACGACAGAGAAGTGATTGCTGTCCAGAATTAGACAGACTTGTTACTTATATAAATCAATGAGTTAATCCTTTCCAGTCCTGAATCTCTTCAAAAAAGCTGTCCAAAACCCGTCACCTCAAACGTGCCAGTCAAGCTAACTAATTGAAAAGTTGATAAAATTCATCGGGCACCGCTCTTGCAAAGAGTACACTGTCTGTACTGCTTACAGGCTTTCTGTGTGGTTTTTACCTCTCTGGGGGAAAAGCAATGCCCGACACGATTCTCCTTGTTGACGACGAAGATATGATACTCGACAGCCTCAGCGCTATCCTGGTTAATGAAGGATATCAGGTGGATTGTGCCCATGACGGCAACGAGGCCCTCGACATTCTCAAGCAGAAGCAGTATGACCTGGTCATCACCGATATCAGGATGCCCGGAATGGACGGGATGGAAATGGTGGAACGGCTCAGATCCATAGCGCCCCGCCCGAAGATCATGGTGATAACGGGATATGGCTCCCTGGACACGGCGGTCAAGGCGCAGCACCGGGGAGTCTGCGATTACATGATCAAGCCGATCGATATCCAGGGATTGAAGACCTCCATTCACCGCGCGCTGTACCCTGAAGAAAAGGTGAATGTATCTGAAACAAAGCCCCTTGAGAATAAACTGCGGGATTCGATAGAATATGTATCACTCCTTTCGGAATTTACGGCCAGCCTGAACGCGTCACTCGATGTCGGCGAGATCATGGACATCACCCTGGACCGTCTAAAAAAGATCGCCGAGACGGACGTTGCCTCGCTCTTTCTGTTCTCCCCCGTGGTCTGTGAACTGTATTATCTCAAAAACATAGACGAAATGCCGGTGCTCTCGGCGGGAAAAGGCATCAGCGCTTCGCTCGGTGAAGCAGCACGCTCGATGACCGGGCCGGTACTGGTCTCAGCGAGCGACGAGGAAGCCCCGGGCACCGGGGAGGGTTCGGCGCAGAGCCTGATACGCCAGGCAATGGCCGGCGACAAGATCCGCCACACGATCGTCATGCCGATAGTCGTCAAGGACCGGGTGATCGGCCTTGCCGATGTCTGCGTGTTTCGGGACCAATCGTTTTCCGACGTGGACCTCCAGATTATCAAGACCCTCGTCAACCAGGCCGCCCTTGCCCTGGCTAAGGCGCTCAGCTATCTCGAGATGGAAGAGCGCAGCAAGGAAATCAGCTATTTGTACAATATGAGCCTTCGGCTGAATCAGTCCTTGAAGATCAATGACTCCATCAAAGTGATCTGTGAGGGCGCCGTGGACATTACCGGCGCGGCAGGATCGCTCCTCCAAACATCACTCGAACCGGGCTCTATCAAGAATTTCATCTATCATAAGGATCTCGGGTTTCACAAGGAGATGAAGCGGGGGTCCCAGAACTGGCTCATCCCGCAGACGGCGAGAAAAGAGGCCTTCTTCTCGAACGATCCGCTCATGGATTCCCGGGTTAATTCGCTTGCCCTCTATTCCCTTGGCATCCGCAGCCTGGCCTATGTTCCGCTCATTTACGAGTGGGAGGACCTGGGTGGGCTCACGGTTTTCTACAAGACGGAAGACAAGACATTTGATGAACGGGACCTCAACCTTCTTCATCTGTACGCGCGGCATGCCTCGGAAGTTCTCCTGAATTCACAGCTCTTTGAAGCAATTAAAAAGTCGCGGGAAAGCATCATCAGCGAAAAGAATAAAATGGACATTGTCCTCCGCAACATGGCGGACGGTGTCGTGACCATAGCCCGGGACGGCAGAATTACCTATATCAACGATGCCATGCAGAGGATGCTCGGTGTGCGGGAAGAGGACGCCGTGGGCACGGTCTGCCGCGAGGTCTTTTCCCGGGAGCGCTGCCGCGCTGACTGCCCGATCATGAGTGACGAACTGCCCGCTGTTCAGCAATCCTTTGAGACGGAACTGAAAGACGGAGACAATGCTTCCATGCCCGCATACGTGACGCTCACACCCATCAAGGACAGCGAAGGAAACACCGACGGCTGGGTAAAGGTCGTCAAGAACATAGACCACATCAAGAAACTCGAACAGATCAAGGACACCTTCTTTCACACGCTCGCCCATGACCTCCGCGCGCCGCTCTCTTCGCTCATGGGATTCATCGAGCTGCTCGGTCAGCGGAACTACACCCCGGAGAAGCAGAAGGGGTACCTCAAAATCATGCAGGACAGCGCGTCGGACATGGACGCGATCATCAACAATCTGATGGATGTCCACCGCAGCAGGACCACCGGCATCAGCGTGAAACCGACGGACGTCGACATGAACGACCTGATGCAGTCAACGCTTCAGGAAATGGACGGTATGGCGAGAAACAAGGATGTTTCCCTCTCCCGTTCTGAAGCCGGCAATGCACTCACGGCACGGGTGGACTCATCCCTGATCAAACGGGTACTGAACAACCTTCTGAGCAACGCCATCAAGTATACGCCCGACGGCGGCAGTGTTCGGCTGTCGGCAAAACAAGTCTCCAACGGTCGGGGAGCGGCCGGAGCCACGCCACGAGACGGAGCAAAACACGGGGCAAAACACGGGGCGGATACCGGCGCCGAAGGCACGGCGGATGCACCGTTCATAGAAATTTCCATAGAAGACAACGGAGCAGGAATCCCGGGAGAAGATATTGCCAGGGTATTTGACCAGTTTTACCAGGTCAGCCGGGCCGGCGATAGCGGAACAGTGGGTACCGGACTCGGCCTGGCCATAACCAAGGAGATTATCGAGGCCCACGGCGGCACCATATGGGCTGAATGCATACAAGGAGGAGGAACCAAGTTTACCTTCACGCTTCCGCTCGGGAATATGCACCCACTGCAGTGAAAGGGGCCCGACGGCGCCGAGCCGGTGTGCGCGTCGGCCGCGCTTGTGACGTGTTTGATACCATCATGATGGACGACAAAGTGACAGGGAGAAGCGAATGAAAACAATACTGCTCGTCGACGACGAACTGGAGAACCTGAGAAGTCTCGGGGAGATTCTGAACCGGTTCGGGTACAAGGTCATAGCCAAGCCCGATGGCCGGTCCGCACTGTCCGTCGTCGGTGAGGGAACACCGGTGGACCTCGTCATCACCGACTACCGGATGCCCGTGATGGACGGCCTTGAGTTTGTCACGTCGTTGAAACAGGTAACGCCGTCGGTTCCCGTCATTATGCTCACGGCGTACGGAGCAGTCGAAACATACTTGAAGTCGCTCAGCCTCGGCGTGTTTGAATACGTGAACAAACCCGTGAAAGCCAAGGAACTGGGGCGGATCGTGAAAGCAGCTCTCGACGGGTCCGGGGATGGCCATTCTCCCACCGGGTCGGCACTATCCTCGGCATGAAGACGATAACGCCTTTGTAACATGACGGTTTCAAAAGCTCTATGAAGACTGAGAGGAAAATATGAAACCACAGATATACACAGAGGAACACCGTTGGTACATGGCCGACGGGGTGTGAACGTCAAAATGACAAAGCTCAAAGTTCAAATGAATGCCAAAGAAGCAATGTTTAAAAGGAACTCGACTTCTGGATTAATTGTCATTTGAACTTTGGGATTTCTCGTTATCTCTGTGACCTCTGTGGTTAAGTTTGACATTACGATTAGGAGGGAACCAATGAAAACGCTGCTGGTACTGGAGGAAGATCAGGAAGGAAGAAAGGCCCTTGCCAAAGTGTTGAAGAAACAGGGATACGGCGTGCTGCAGGCCCGTGACGCGTCGGCGGCGCTCGAGCACATCGATTCCCGCCAGGTCGATCTGGTGCTGGCCGGCGCCACGAACCATGACCGGTCAGAATTTTTAGCTGATCTCCGGGGGGAGAGGCCCCTGCTTCCCGTGGTTTTTCTGACGGACTACTGCGAGCCGGAATCACGGCTGAGGGGTTTTCGCTACGGGCCGTTTTGTATGTCCCGGCGGCTCCATTTTTATATCAACATGCGGCCCATAGGATTGCACGAACTCACCTTCCTGATCAGGATGGTACTGGGCAGGAGAATACGGGGTCGCCGTGAGGATCTTGTCGCAGCGTAGATGAAAAACCGGACATGCGAGGGTTAACGTATGAATAAAAAGAACCAGGTTGTGAGTTTTCGCATCGGGAACGAGCTCTTTGGCGTGTACATCGATGTCGTCCAGGAAATCGTAAGGGTTCCGGAGATTACGCCCGTTCCGGAGATGCCCGACTTCGTCGAGGGTGTTATCAACCTTCGGGGAAAGATCGTTTCCACGGTGGAGTTGGGGAAGAAACTCAAGATCGACAGTTCGGGCCAGAGCAGGTCCAGCCGGATTTTGATCGTTGATATCGAGCGGAAAACCGTCGGGCTTCTGGTGGACGCCGTAACGGAGATTCTCCGGGTTCCGCCTGAATCCATCGAGCCGACTCCCGACATCGCAACGGCCGTGGGCGCCGAATACATTATGGGGGTGGGCAAGCTTACGGATAAGCTGATCATCCTTCTCGATCTCAAAAACATTTTGAAGGCCGACGAGATTCGTAAGTTGTCGAGTGATGAGCGGGCCGATGAGCCGATGGGTGCGCCGCCGGGCGGCTCGCTCGCTGCCGCCTGAGGAACGGGACCCGTGCCACCGGGAAGGGACGGAGCGCGGCAGGGGCGGCATGAGCGGTGTTGTTATCACGAAAGGCCAGCGGGGTATGCGCGATGAATACAGCCATAGGGGCGCTCTCTGGAATGCCCGCACCGTCGGTGAGCAGAACGGCAATAAAGGATTACACTGTGGATCCCATGATTCTTACTGATGACGAATTCAGACTTTTTTCACAGCTCATTTATGACGAGAGCGGTATTTCCCTCAAGGAAGCGAAGCGGGACTTTCTGCAGGCACGGCTGCAAAAAAGGGCAGCCATGAACCAGCTCAGCAGTTTTTACCGGTATTATAAACTCGTTACGGACCGGGCGCAGGGTCAACGGGAACTTATGGATTTGATGGACAGCCTTACGATCAACGAAACCTCATTTTTCCGGATCAAGCCGCAGTTTGACCTGTTGGCGAACTACGTTATCCCGGAGTTGAAGAAGAAAAAAAACAACAGCAAAAAACTCCGGTTCTGGAGCGCCGGCTGTTCCAAGGGGCAGGAGGCCTATTCCATAGCCATGAGTCTTTTGCAGCATCTCGAGCTCCCGAACGCCTGGGATATCAGGATCGTCGCTTCAGACATAAGCCTGAAAGCGCTCGAGCGGGCACAGGAAGGCCTGTATCATGAATTCGAAGTGGACGTCGTCAAACCCCGGTGGCGTGAAAGGCACTTTACCCGAAAGAATGAAAGCTATCAGATCAAGCCGCACGTGCAACGACTGGTCGTCTTTGATTATCACAACCTGAAGCATGAAAACGGCATGAAGGGGCTGGATGCGATATTCTGCAGGAACGTAATGATCTATTTCGACGAGCATGAGCAGCGCAGGCTTATTGAGAAGTTTCATGCAAGCCTGGCCGACGGCGGGTACCTCTTCCTCGGTCATACCGAGAGCCTCCAGGGGCTGTCGGATAAATTCCAGTTCATTTACCGCAATAAAGGCGCGGTGTACCAGAAGCGGGGACCGGAAATCGATTGAGCCGGGACAAGTGGGCGGCAGAGGTATGGTATGGATGAGTATACATTCACCGAACAGGAACTGGCCGAGCTGAAGGATGTGTTCTTCAACGAAGCCTCCGAGATTCTTCAATCACTGAATCAGGAAGTCCTTGATCTTGAGTCGGGCGGAGACCGCGACGAATCGCTCAAGAACATTCAACGCTACCTCCATACCTTCAAAGGCAACTCGCGCGCCCTCGGGTTTACCTGCCTGAACACCCTGAGCCACAAGTCCGAGGACCTTCTGCGGACCGTTCATGACGACTCACTTGACGTTGACCGGGGGCTGATCGACCTGCTTTTCGCAATCAATGACAACCTCCAACTCACCGTGGACGGGTACCGCACTGATGTGCCGGTATCGGTCGATGGCCGGCTTTTTGAGCGCATCGAGGCCTATTTGTCCACGACCGGCAATAATGGCAGCGCCGGCAAGCATCCTGGGCCGCCGCCCCCGTCGGTGTCGAAGGACAACGGCGCCGGTGTCTATGATATCTTCGTCGCCTTCAATAAAAAATGCAAAAAAAAGTCGTCGGGCGTTCGCAAGATCCTGAAAAAGATTGCGGCCCACGGCAATGTTCTCGACATTCTGCCACGCATAGACTCGAGTGAAATCGAGGAGGCGGACCGCTTCACGATCCTCTTCGGATCAGCCGATCCCTCGGCGCTGCCGGAACAGCTTCTTGCCATTCCAAGCATCGTGGAGACCGTTGAGATCAAGAAGCACGAGAGCGAAGCGACCGGGCAGCCTGCGCCGGTGAACGCGGGTCCGGCGGTTCAGCGTGAGCAGGCCCAGATGCTCCGGGTCGAGGCCCAGCGCGTCGACAAGATCCTGAACCTTGTCGGCGAACTGGTTATCGGGCGTTCTATCGTCGGGCAGGTCGTCTCTGAAATCGAAGACCAGTTTAAAAAGGAAGGATTTACCAAGAAACTGAGCGAAGCCGACGCCTTCATGGAGAAGACCCTTTCGCAGCTCCAGAAGAACGTCATGAAGATACGGATGCTGCCGATCTCCCAGGTGTTCCGGAAGTTCCCGCGCGTTGTCCGCGATCTCTCTGTCGAAAAGGACAAGGAAGTCGAGCTGGTGATGCAAGGGGAGAAAACGGAGCTCGACAAGAGCCTCCTCGACGCCATCGGCGAACCGCTGATCCATCTGGTCCGGAACGCCGTAGACCACGGCATCGAATCCCCCGAGGAGCGGCAGCGGCTCGGAAAACCGAGGACAGGCACGATTACCCTCAAGGCATCGCACGACGGCAACCAGATCGTCATCGACGTCAAAGACGACGGCGCGGGGTTCGACCCGGCGAAGTTCAGGGAATCGGCCGTGGCAAAGGGCATCAAGACGCGCGAGGAGGCGGACCGCCTCTCCGACGGGGACGCCATGGACCTCATATTCCTGTCGGGATTCAGCACCGCCGATGTGGTGACGGACATTTCCGGCCGGGGCTACGGCATGGACATTGTCCGGACGACGGTGGAGGCGCTCAAAGGCAGGATACAGGTACGCTCGCAACCCGGGGAAGGGAGCGTCTTCACCCTCAGGCTGCCGCTGACTCTCGCCATCATCAGGGCAATGCTGTTCTGGGCGGGGAACAAGCTCTTTGCCCTTCCCATGTCCTCGATAGAAAAAATTACCCGTGTCAAGGACAGCACGATCCAGACGGTCAGCGGCAAGAGGGTCCTGCGGTTCCGGGAAAAAGTCATCAGCCTGATCGCCCTGGACGAGTCGCTCGACCTGCGGGGAAGTAACAACGGCAGCAGGCCGAAAAAGTTCGTAATCGTTGTCGGTCTTGCCGACAAGCTTTACGGTTTTCTCGTGGACCGGCTCGTCGGGCAGCAGGAACTGGTCATCAAGGTCCTGGACAACCACTGGGGCACGGTCAACTGTTCGTCCGGCGCATCGATACAGGGGGACGGGAGGGTCGTCCTCATCCTCGATGCCGCCGCGCTGGTTACCCGGGAAATTCAGCGAGAGGCCCAGAAAGCGTAAGGCGTGAGGAGTCAGGAGCCAGGAGACGGTAAACGGGAGACAGAATGCCGTCATCAGTCATCTGGTATCAGGCATCTAACATCAGGTATCAGGTATCTGACATCCGGAATCGGGCATCAGGAGCCAGGAGCCAGAAAGCAGTAGACAGCAAACAGGAGATAGTATACAGTAGCAGCAAGTAGTCAGTAGTCAGGAGCCAGGAGACTGCAAACAGCAGACAGTAAACAGGAAACAGAAGACAGGCATCCGGCATCTGGGATCGGGTATCTGAAATCTGGCATCTATCATCCGAAAGTCATTATGAAGAAAATTCGCGTTTTGGTCGTAGACGATTCCGCGCTGATGCGCAAGCTGATCAGCCAGATCCTGATGAAAGACCCTGAGCTTGAAGTCGTGAATACGGCAATGGACGGCCTTTTCGCGCTCAGGAAAATACAGCAGAAAAAGCCGGACGTCATCACCCTTGACCTGGAAATGCCCCGGATGGACGGACTGACCGCCCTCCGGTATATCGTGGACGATTACGGTATTCCCGTCGTCATTGTGAGTTCTCACACGCCGGAAGGGGGAAACCTGACGCTCGAAGGGCTTGCCCTCGGCGCCGTTGATTTCGTCACCAAGCCGCGAGAGGCCATTTCCCAGAATATTCATTTGATCGGAGACAAGCTTATTAAAAAGGTAAAACTGGCAAGCCGCGTGTCGGTGCGAAAACCCCTGCGGTCGGGATCTTCCCGGTTGAAAGAAAAAGCCGCTTCTCCGGACAAGGCCAGAAAACATCCGGTTGGAGCACCCCCCCGGAAGGTCATTGCCATCGGCATTTCAACGGGCGGGCCGAACGCGATCAGCTATATTCTTCCGCAGCTGCCCGAGGACTTTCCCGCTGCCCTGGTAATCGTGCAGCATATGCCCGAAGGATTCACCACGGCCTTTGCCAACCGGCTGGACACGGAGTGCAGGATCCGGGTGCGGGAGGCAAGGGGAGGCGACCAGCTGCTGCCCGGAACTGCCTTGATAGCGCCGGGGAACATGCATCTGAAAGTAACGAGGGACGGACGGGCAGGCCTTGCCGTGGTTTCGCAGGGTCCGTCGGTAAGCGGCCACCGGCCTTCTGCCGACGTGCTCTTCGACTCCGTCGCCCAGGAGTACGGCTCCGCAGGCATCGGACTGATCATGACGGGCATGGGCGAGGACGGCGCTCGCGGCCTGGGAAGGATACAGGCCATGGGCGGATACACCCTGGCCCAGGACGAGGAGAGCTGCGTTGTTTTCGGGATGCCGAAAACGGCGATCGACATGCGCCATGCAGACGAGGTAGTTACTCTTGAGGACATACCGGACAGATTGATCACGCTTGCAAAGGAGGTGAACGCAGATGCAGCAAGAGCAGGGCAAGCAGTTTAAATTTCTCGTCGTAGACGATTCCGAATTCGCGCGCAAGACGCTCATCAAAGTCCTGAACAATATCGGAGGGACCCTCGCCGGCGAAGCGGTCTCGGGCCAGGACGCGGTGAAGAAGTACAACACCTTGAAGCCCGATATCGTGTTCATGGACATCACCATGCCGGGGATGGAGGGCATCGACGCCCTCGAGCTGATCCTGCGGGAAGACCGCGACGCACGGGTCGTCATGGTCTCGTCGCTGGGGCACAAGGACCTGGTGAAAGACGCCTTGCAAAAGGGGGCGAAGCACTATATCACCAAGCCGGCGCAGAACGTCCCGATCGCCGAGATCATCGATTATGTGCTGGGGCATTGAGAAGCAGGAGTCAGGAGTTATTATCTTTACGCGCGTTTAGGATTTAGCAATTAGTATTTCGGATTTCTTTGGTAACCATATGCGTCTTGATTACATAAATCCGATCATCGACTCCGCGGTAAACGTCCTTGCGGACTTCACGAGCGCCCCGGTCAAGCGGGGCACCATGCAGCTCCAGCAGGGGTCTACGCGGAACAATGACGTGGCCGCGATCATCGGCATAGCAGGGGAAGTGGAGGGCCGTATTATCCTCGAGATGGGAAGGGATACGGCGCTCTCCATGGCAGGGATGATGAATGACGAGCAGTTCACCGAGCTGAGCCCCCTGGCCCTGGATACGCTGATGGAGCTCGCCAACGTTATGGTGGCGCGGGCCGTTTCCGCGCTGAACGACAAGGGATATGCCTTCCGTTTGACGCCTCCTCTCATCTTCACCGGCGCCAACCTCTCGACCTTCAATAACCTCAGCCTCGAAACACTCGTCATCCCGCTCTACGCCAAGGCAGGCGACATGGACCTCAACGTTGCCCTGCGGTTGAAGACCATCTGAGACTTCCTTTTTTCCCTGATGTCCTAGCCCTGTATGCTGTCTACCGTATACTGCCTACTGAATACAATTTGCGGCCAACTATTTCTTTCATTTTTTACCCTTATCTCGGAAGATTTTTTTAATCAGCGTCCATCTGCGTTCATCTGCGTCCCATAAACTCTTTTTGTTTTTTGCCTTGTATGCTGTCTACTGTATACTGCCTACTGAATGCTTTCCCCGTTTTCCCCTTTTGTCTTCGCATTTTTCCCATAATTATCAATAATATTCTTGACAATACACCCCGCTGAAGTTATTATATTCCTGCCTATCTTCACGTAAAAAAACAGCAATAATAGGGAGGGTTTTATGAAAAACGGCATTGTTTTGTCTCTATCAATCGCCTTACTGTTGTTGTCCGGTTGTGTTTCAGCGGCAAAGTATGATCTGAAGGTCAATGAAGCGAAAGAACTTACTGCAAAGAAGACCGATCTGGAAGCGCAGATCCAGGGCCTGACGGAAGAGCGGGACACGCTCAAGAAGGAAAGGGATGATTTCCAGGGAAAAGTTGATGAGCTCTCGCCCCAGGCGGAAAAGGCGGAAAAGCTCGAAAAGGCCAGCCAGACCTATGAAGACCTGATCGGTAAGCTCGAAAAAGAAATCAAGGAAGGCGAAGTCCAGATCACGGAGATGAAGAACCGCCTGACCATGACCATGGTGGACAAAGTCCTGTTTGCCTCAGGCAGGGCAAAGATCGGCAAGAGGGGGCAGGCAGTGCTGGACAAGGTGGTCTCCATTCTGAAGGATGTGAAAGGCAAGAGAATCCAGGTCGAGGGCCATACGGACAGCGTACGGATCACGAAAAAGCTGCAGAAAAAATTCCCCACGAACTGGGAGCTGTCGACAGCACGGGCTTCGGAGGTCGTGCGCTACCTCCAGGAGCACGGCGGGATCAATCCACGCCTGCTTTCCTCCACGGGGTATTCGCAGTACCAGCCCGTGGCCTCGAACAAGACGGCCAAGGGAAGGCGCAGAAACCGCAGGATCGAGATCGTGCTCCTGCCTCTGGTGAAGTAGAAAGACGACAACATTATTTGACAGGATTTATGGCCAAAGGCCACAGGCAGGATAAAAAAATAACTTTCTTGAATTTCTTTCATCATGAATATCCTGTTCATCCCGTCTGATGGTGTTTTTATCAAATATCCATGTTCACCGGTATCGTAGAAGAAATGGGAGAGGTCAAGGCGTTGCGGCGCGAAGGTGGTTCCGCCCGGCTGACGCTCTCCGCCTTAGCGGTCCTCGAAGAGACCGTCCTGGGGGACAGCATCTGCGTCAACGGTGTTTGCCTCACCGTCGTGGACAAGGGAAACGGGGAATTCTCAGCCGACGTTGCCGCTGAAACGCTGAAGGTCACGAACCTCGGCGAACTTCGCGTGGGCCAGGTGGTGAACCTGGAGCGCGCCCTCAGGATGTCCGCGCGGATCGGCGGACACCTCGTGACGGGCCACGTGGATACTGTCGGGCGCATCAGGGAGAAGCGCCAGGAAGGAAATTCCTGGCGGTATTCCATAGAGATGCCTGCTGACGC
The DNA here is from genome assembly GCA_003454665.1 of Nitrospiraceae bacterium. Lineage (GTDB taxonomy): Bacteria > Nitrospirota > UBA9217 > UBA9217 > UBA9217 > UBA9217. The sequence goes on from DMKB01000340.1 coordinate 18,315, forward strand.
CCTCCGGTATATCATTAAAAAAGGGTCCGTTGCCATGGACGGCATCAGCCTGACTGTGGCCGACGTGAGTGAGTCAGGGTTTTCCGTGGCCGTGATCCCCCATACGGCGAAGGTGACTACCCTCGGCATCAAGTCCGTGGGGGACAGCGTTAACCTGGAAACGGATATTATCGGCAAATATGTGGAACGGCTCCTGTCCGCGCGGACGGGCGGCAAGGTGAACGTCGATTTCCTGAAGGAACATGGATTTGCGTAGGATAAAACAAAGTTCAGAGTTCAAAGTTCAAAGTGCAGAGTTCAAAGTGCAAAGTTCAGAGTTCAAGACGCAGGGATTGATTGAGGTTTGTATTTTGCTATTTGGAATTTCTCACACATTGGGGTGATAGTACGTGACTGAAATGAAATTTAATACGATAGAAGAGGCCATTCAGGACATCCGGAACGGCAAGATGGTGATCCTCGTCGACGACGAGGACCGGGAGAACGAAGGAGACCTGACCATGGCCGCAGAGGCCGTGACGCCTGAGGCCATCAACTTCATGGCGAAGAACGGTCGGGGACTTATCTGTCTGTCCCTCACGCCCGAGCGCGTGGACGAGCTGCAGCTCCCCATGATGACGGCGGACAATACCTCGTCTTTCGGCACGGCCTTCACGATATCAATCGAGGCACGACGGGGCGTGACAACGGGGATCTCCGCTGCTGACCGGGCAACGACGATCAAGACGGCCATCAGTCCGGAGACCAGGCCGGAAGACCTGGCCCGTCCCGGTCACGTTTTCCCTCTCCGGGCGAAACCGGGCGGCGTTCTGCAGCGAGCAGGCCAGACCGAAGGGTCCGTGGACCTTGCGCGGCTTGCCGGGCTTACGTCGGCAGGCGTGATCTGCGAGATCATGAACGACGACGGCACCATGTCCCGCGTGCCGCAGCTCATGGAGTTTGCCCGGGAATTCGGTCTCAAAATCATCACCGTGAAGGACCTGATCGCCTACCGGGTCAAGAAGGAATCACTGGTGCGCAGGGCAGCGGTCACGAAACTGCCTACCAGCCACGGCAAGGAATTCACCGCCATTCTGTACGCAAACGATATCGACAACATGAACCACATCGCCCTGGTGAAGGGCGACATCCGGCCCGATGACGATGTACTCGTCAGGGTGCATTCGGAATGCCTCACGGGTGATGTCTTCGGGTCGCTCCGCTGCGACTGCGGAGACCAGCTCCACAACGCCATGCAGATTATCGCCGACGAAGGGAAGGGCGTGATCCTCTACATGCGGCAGGAGGGGCGGGGCATCGGCATCGAGGGAAAGCTCCAGGCTTATGCGCTGCAGGACGAGGGAAAAGACACCGTCGAGGCCAACCTCGCCCTCGGGTACCAGGCAGACCTCAGGGACTACGGCGTGGGTGCGCAGATTCTCCGCGATATCGGCGTGCGCAAGATCAGGCTTCTCACGAACAATCCGAAGAAGATCATCGGCCTCGAAGGCTACGGCCTGGCCGTGGTGGAGCGCGTGCCGATCGAGGTGCGACCGCATCCCAAGAACATCCACTATCTCAAGGTCAAAAAGAAAAAGCTCGGACATATGCTGGAGAAAGTGTGAGAGAACAAGCACCAAATGGCAAGCAGCAAATAACAAATAAGTTCCAAGCACCAAGCTCAAAAGGGTGGAATGTAATTTTTGAATCATGTTTGAGATTTGGAGTTTGTGATTTGAGATTTCCCGACAATAGGAGGGCGCAATGCCAAAGCTGATCCAGGGAGATTTAACGGCCACGGGGCTCAAGTTCGGGATTATCGCCGCGCGTTTTAACGATTTCATCACGACCAAGCTCCTGGACGGCGCAATCGACGCCCTCCAGCGGCATGGAGCCGCGGACGGCGATATCGAGGTGGTAAAAGTCCCCGGGTCGTTCGAGATACCCTTCGCGGCCAAGTCCATGGCACAGGCAAAGAAGTATGACGCTGTTATCTGCCTGGGGGCGGTCATCCGCGGAGCCACGCCGCACTTCGAGTACGTAAGCGCCGAAGTGAGCAAAGGGGTCGCCGCCGTCGCCATGGATGCCGGGCTTCCGGTGATCTTCGGGGTGCTGACCACCGATACCATCGAACAGGCAATAGAGCGGGCCGGGTCAAAAAGTGGAAACAAGGGCTGGGACGCCGCTCTTGCCGCCGTCGAAATGGCAAACCTTGCGAAGCAGATGCAGCAGTAGCTCAGCATTCATCCAGACGGCCACGGGATAACGCATGAAGAGACGGAAGGCCAGGGAGTACGCGCTTCAGATCCTGTTCCAGATCGATATCAGGAAAGAAAAACCGTCGGCGACCCTGTTGAAGCGTTTTTGGGCGGACCAGGCGCCGGATACCGAGGTGCAAGCCTTTGCTGAAGAGCTGGCGAAGGGAGCGCACAAGCACCTCAAGAAAATAGACGAATTGATTCGCACCAGTGCCGAGCACTGGAGCATCGACCGCATGTCCACGGTAGACCGCAACATGCTCAGGATCGCCGTGTATGAACTTCTCTACCGGATGGACATTCCGGCGAGCGTTACGATCAACGAGGCCGTGGAGGTCGTCAGAAGGTTCGGCTCCGACGAGTCAAGCGCCTTCGTGAACGGCATCCTGGACAACGTGGCAAGGTCGGTGGGCAAGGCGGACAGGGAAAATCAGGAAGAAAAAAAGGAAGAGCAGAAAGGTCCGGCTGTGCGTTGAAGGTCATCATACAGGACATAAAGAAGCTGGAGACGGAGGCGTTGATCGTGAGTTTTTTTGCGGATGTCCGGCCTCTCAAGGGGCTTGCCGGAGAGCTGGACTGGCTGCTCTGCGGTTCTCTTTCCGATCTTCTCCTGCATCAGAAACTGGAGGGTTCGCTGGGGGAGGTTGCGCTGTTCACCTCCCGGGGAAAGATCCCGGCGCAGAAGATTTTTCTGGTGGGTCTTGGTTCACAGGCAGCGCTCTCTCCGTCAACGTTGCGCAAGGCCGCCAGGGCAGCCGCGTCGACTGCCTGGACCGCAGGCGTTACCCGGGTGGCCCTCGAATATTTCCCTTCACCGAATGTTCCCCAGGAGGCAGCCCTGCAGGCCGTTCAGAAAGGGCTGATGGAAGGCGCGCCCGTCCGGAAGCTCGACATTTCCCTTGTGATGCCAGACGCAGCTACGTATGAAAAGATTTCCCGGCTGGTGAAAAAATAATAATGGTAACGACGAAGGGCTGTGAGTTCAAAGTTCAGAGTACAAAATGCAGAGTGCAAAGTTCAGAGAGCAAAAGAAGGACTATGCAGTGGCTGAGGAGGTCGCTACAAAAGTTTTTTTGCTGTCTTTGCGAGCCGAAGGTGAAGCAATCGCGTCTTATATCTATCAGGATAAATGCCGCAATCTAGCAGCTTAGCTTAATACATCAAAGAATGAGAGATTGCCGCGTCGTCGCGCAAAGACGGGACTCCTCGCAATGACAAAACAGGGTTTTTAAATAACCCGTT
>DMKB01000340.1:21880-37922 GCA_003454665.1 Nitrospiraceae bacterium
TCGTTACAGCAGGCCGGAGATGGCCGGCCTCTGGGAACCTGAACAAAAATACCGCACGTGGCTCGAAGTAGAACTGCTCGCCTGCGAGGCGAATGCAAAGCTGGGCTTGATACCCCGGCAGGCCCTCGCGAATATCAAGAAAAAGGCCGGTTTCAGCGTCACCAGAATCGACGCACTCGAGAAGGTCGTCAAGCACGACGTCATCGCCTTTCTGACAGCTGTTGGCGAAACCGTGGGACCTGATTCCCGTTTTATCCATCTGGGGCTTACTTCTTCCGATGTTCTTGACACCTCCCTCGCCTCCCTCATGCGCCGGGCGGCGGACATCATCATCGACGATCTGAACCTTCTCCTCAAAGCGCTCAAGAAAAAGGCGTACCGCCATAAACAGACGGTCATGATCGGCCGGTCGCACGGCATTCACGCTGAGCCCGTCACCTTCGGCCTCAAGATGGCGATGTGGCATGAGGAGATGGGCCGCGCCCGCGAGCGCATGCTCCGTGCCCGGGACGTGATCAGCGTGGGGAAGGTCTCAGGCGCGGTAGGGACCTTTGCGAATATTCATCCCTCGGTGGAAACGCATGTTTGCCGGAAACTGAAACTCCGTCCCGAGGCTGTTGCGACCCAGGTCGTGCAGCGGGACCGGCATGCGGAATTCCTTTCCACCCTGGCCCTCATCGCCTCATCAATCGAAAAATTCTCCGTCGAACTCCGGCATCTGCAGCGCACCGAGGTGCTCGAAGCGGAAGAGTATTTTTCCGAGGGGCAGAAGGGTTCATCGGCGATGCCGCACAAGCGCAATCCCATCTCGGCGGAGAACCTGACCGGGCTCTCGCGGGTGGTGAGGGCGAACGCCCTTGCTGCCATGGAGAATGTGGCCCTCTGGCATGAGCGGGACATCAGCCACTCATCGGTGGAGCGCGTTATTATCCCTGACAGCACGATTCTCATCGACTATATGCTCGCCAGGCTGACGGGATTGATCGACAAGCTTATTGTCTACCCGCAGAACATGAAGCGGAACATGGAGATCTCCCGGGGCCTGTTTCACTCCGAGACGGTGATGCTTGCCCTGGTGGCCAAAGGCCTGCGGCGGGAGACGGCCTACCAGTACGTGCAGCGGAACGCTATGCATGTCTGGAAACAGGGCGGAGACTTCCGGCAGCGCCTGAAACAGGACCTGGAGATTATGCATTCCCTCAGCGAACGTGAGATCGACCGTTGTTTTGACATTTCCCATACGCTGAAGCGCGTTGATTATATATTCAAGCGGGTTTTTGAGAGGAAAAAGGCGTAGGTAGCTGTCAACAGGAATCAGTAGTCAGGAGACAGTAGCCAGGAGTCAGGAAAAAAGAACAGAATACAGACAGTAGACGTGAGACAAAAGACTAGGGACAAAAGACCACTGAAGACTGTGATCCGGCATCCGGTATCAGGCATCAGAAAAAAAGACTTCATCCTGTCCATCCTGTCAAAAAATATTTGCTTCCGGTCTGCTCCGACCTTAGCGGGACTTGTCCGGGTCAGTTACTGAAGAATCAAATTCTACCAAAAATGGGTAGAAAGTATTGTCGAAAGTCATAAAAACCTCGCAAATAGAGGTCGATATATCGATTTTATTAACTGTCTTTTTTTTTAAATTTGTACTTTTCAATTATCAATTTCCAATTTTCAATTCCGCTTTATGCGGGTTAGGTGGATCATGTTTGACAAGTTTCAAGAAGAATGCGGTGTCTTCGGCATCTACGGTCATCCCGACGCCGCTAATCTGACGTATCTGGGGCTGTACGCCCTCCAGCACCGTGGCCAGGAAGCCGCCGGGATCGTCTCTTCCGATGGCAAAGAGCTGTTCAGCGTGAAGGGGCGGGGTCTGGTTGCGGACATCTTCACCGAAGATCGCATCAAAAAGCTCCACGGCCACTCGGCCATCGGGCATAACCGGTATTCAACGACAGGCGAAAGCTCACTGATAAACGTCCAGCCCATCCAGGTGAACTTTGCCCTGGGATCGCTGGCGATCGCCCACAACGGGAACCTGGTGAACGCCGGCATCCTGAAGGACGAGCTCGAGGCATACGGTTCCATCTTCCAGTCGACGATGGACAGCGAGGTGATCATTCATTTGATCGCGCAATCGCGCATGGCCACGCTGCACGACAGGATCGTTGAAGCCCTCGGCCACGTTCAGGGGTCCTACAGCCTCCTCGTTATCACGGAGAACGAGCTTATTGCCGTCAGGGACCCGCGCGGTTTCAGGCCCTTTTCCCTTGGTGAGCTGGACGGCTCCTATGTCGTCTCGTCGGAAACGTGCGCATTCGATCTGATCGAGGCCAGGTATATACGGGACATCGAGCCTGGCGAGATGCTCGTGATCAATAAAGACGGCGTCCACTCTTCCTTCCCCTTTGTGCAGGCCGAGCCCTCGCACTGTATCTTTGAGTTCATCTATTTCGCCCGCCCCGACAGCCTGGTATACGGCCAGAACGTGTACGCAATCCGGAAGGCCTTCGGCATGCAACTCGCGAAGGAGTCGTCTGTTTCCGCCGATGTTGTGATTCCCGTGCCGGATTCAGGCGTGCCCGCGGCCCTGGGCTATGCCGAGGAAGCGGGCATCCCCTTTGATTTCGGCATGATCAGAAACCATTACGTCGGCCGCACCTTTATCGAGCCGCGCCAGACGATCAGGCACTTCGGCGTCAAGATCAAGCTCAATCCCGTCAGGGACGTGATCAAGGGAAAGCGTGTCGTCGTGGTCGACGATTCCATCGTCCGCGGTACGACGAGCAAGAAAATCATCAAAATGATCAGGAACGCCGGTGCGGCGGAAGTGCATATGCGGGTCAGCTCGCCGCCGACCATGTCTCCCTGCTACTACGGCATCGACACCCCGACGCGGCATGAGCTGATCGCCTCGTCACACAGCATCGAGGAAATCAAGAAGTACATCACTGCCGACTCGCTCAACTACATCAGCCTCGAGGGGATCCAGAAGGTTGTGCCCTATCCCGTGAACTACTGCGCGGCCTGTTTCGACGGTGAGTATCCGGTGCCCTTCCCGGGCGAGATGCTGGCTCAATTGGGGCTCTTTGACGGGAAGTGAACTGTAGCCGCGAAAGCAAGAGACTTGGCACGAAGGAAAGCGGCAAAAGATAAAAAAGGGTCTAAGCCGCGAATGGACGCGAATTAGCGCGAATTAAAAGAAGGGCTGGAATTTTTGCGAATATAAGCAAAGATTAGCGGCAAAAGACAAAAAGAGTTTTGGCCACGGATGTTCACGGATGAAAGAAAGAGGTTGAGTTTTTATTTGTGAACATTAGCGAAAATTCGCGGCAAAAAACAAAAAGACTTAATGGGGCGCGGATTGCATTCAGTAGGCAGTATACTGTAGACAGCATTCAGGGCTAGGACATCAGGGAAAATGAAAGAAATAGTTGGCCGCAGATAAGGGTGGAAAAAGCGGATTAAAGAAGTAAAGAAAAGAATAAGAAATTAGATCTGCCTGTATCTGCGTAAATCTGCGGCAAAAGAGAATAAAGAGTTTTGGCTACTGGATTTTTTTATTAGCGACCATTAGCGAAAATTCGCGGCAAAAGACAAAAAAGTATGTCGTTTATGTTCTGGAAATTCGTGGCTACAGGGAGCGAGAGAAGGAAGAAATGGTGCCGAGGCGCAGAATCGAACTGCGGACACGAGGCTTTTCAGGCCTCTGCTCTACCAACTGAGCTACCTCGGCACTGCTGGTGACTAGCAAGAACAGAGCGATACCATAGCAGAGTAAGGGGCTGATTGTCAAGAGTTTTTTGATTTTTTGCGCTCAGGAACATTTCATTCACGACGGTGTTGACCTGTGCCTCGCCGTGGGTTATTATTATCGAGGTGAACTCATGAAAAAAGTTTTTGGAAGACCGGTGAGTCTGAAAGACAAGCCCTTTCGTTATTGTCCGGGATGCACCCACGGCGTATTGCACCGTATTATCGCCGAGACGATCGAACACTTCGACATCCATGGACGGACGATCGGCATCGCACCCGTGGGATGCGCGGTCTTCGCCTACGACTATCTTGACGTGGACATGATCGAGGTGCCTCACGGACGTCCGCCTGCCGTGGCAACGGGCATGAAGCGGTCACGACCGGAGGCCATTGTCTTCAGCTACCAGGGCGACGGTGACCTTGCAGCCATCGGGACCTCGGAGATCATTCATGCCGCGTCCCGGGGCGAGAACATTACTGTTATTTTCGTGAACAACGGCAACTACGGCATGACGGGCGGCCAGATGGCGCCGACGACGCTGCCGGGGCAAAAGACGACGACGACGACGCAGGGGAGGGACGCAAAACGAGAAGGCAATCCCCTTCGCGTAGCGGAAATGCTGGCGGCCCTCGAAGGGCCGGTGTATATCGAGCGCGTCTCCGTGGACAGTCCGAAAAACGTAATCACCGCCAAGAAGGCCATTCAGCGGGCCTTCAAAAACCAGATCGATGGCACGGGATTTTCTCTCGTGGAAGTGCTTTCCATGTGCCCCACGGACTGGGGCATGACGCCCATCCAGGCCGTGGACTGGGTCCGTAACCATATGATGAAGTATTATCCCCTCGGTGTATACAAGGATAACGGCGCAGGGGTGCGGCACGAGGAGCACGGGTCAAGGGGCACGGGTCAAGGGGCACGGGTCAAGGATTAGTCGGAAATACTGGAGGATTACGTGTATCAGGACGTGATGATCGCTGGTTTCGGAGGGCAGGGAGTACTGCTTGTGGGAAAACTTCTCGCCCATGCAGGCATGCTCGAGGGTAAGCACGTGACGTGGTTCCCCTCTTACGGAGCGGAGATCAGGGGCGGCACCGCAAACTGTACGGTCATTATCTCGAGTGATGAGATCGGCTCTCCCGTCGTGCAGAACCCGTCGGCCATGATGATCCTGAACGAGGCGTCGTACAAAAAGTTTGAACCACGGATGAAACCGGAGGGCAGCCTCTTTCTCAACACCTCCCTTATCCATGAACCGCCGGCGCGCTCTGATCTCGCGAGAATTGAAGTCAAGGCAAACGACATTGCCGAGAGCCTCGGCGATATCCGTGTCGCGAACATGGTGATGCTCGGCGCGTTTCTCAAAAAAACTGCCGTGGTAAGCATCAACTCGGTGCTGCGGGCCCTCAAGCAAGTCCTCCCACCGAGGAGGCATGCCCTTATCCCCCTGAACGAGAAGGCCCTCAAGCACGGCGCCGACGAGTGTGGGGCACCGTAATTGCTGATCGTTCTCTGCACCAATCCTGCGTGTTCTTATCAATAACGGCGTAAGTCGTTTCCTGTCCTTTCAAGCCACATCGTTAAATCATTCACCTCTCGCTAATAAACTACCTGATAAAGTCCATGCTCTTCTGCAAGCTGCACAGAGGCATACGATTTATTTTAATATGACTTATTGAACAGAGAGCAAAATATCCATAAGAATACGCATACTATTACACGACTTTAAAAGTTGGATACAACTTTATTATGCTGCATCTTGACATGATAATGACATGGGTCTTTGGTATACTTAATCCGATTTGTGCTCGAAATGCATTTTTCTTTGGCATCAGGCTGTATGGAGAAGACAATCTATGGGCAGGAAAGATCGTATTCCATCTGATGACCGGAACTTCATTATATTTCTTATCTGCGTCATCCTGCTCTTCTTGAGCGTAATACTTTACGTTCGTGTATGAGGGGTAGCAACTCCTGCGCACGGGTGTAGCAGCATTTTGTTGCACTCACTACAACCTTCTGTTTTTCTTGATTATTTTGCTTGCAGTCCGAAGGCTGTCATGCTATAAGATTACTACAAAAGTTGTATAAACCATAGAGAAGTCCGTTGCGTTGATAGTATTGAACGCCAGACGCCACAGGAACAACAACAAGCCCATTTCCAACGACGAGATCGAAGGCAGGAGATGGGCTATTTTTGGCTTTAAATTACGATATTTAGGAGGAAATACGATGATGCCTTTCATGAATGTCAAAAAGTATGCTGGTCATGCCACGCTGTTATTATTCTGCTCATTAATATTGATTCCACTCTTACCCGTTAGCGCCACTGCTGCGCCGGGAGACATTATCACGGTGGCTGGCGGAGGAGTGGGCGATGGTGGGTTGGCAACTTCGGCTTTCATTCAAGAACCCTCGAGTATTTCAATGGACGCCTCGGGGAATATATACATCGCCGATTCCCATAACCATCGGATCCGTAGGGTTGATGCAGCAACGGGTATCATTACTACGATAGCGGGAGACGGAGTTCCTCGCTTCGGTGGAGACGGGGGTCCCGCTATTTCGGCAAGTCTTTACTATCCCTATGGTGTCTCACTAGATGTCTCTGGGAATATATATATTGCCGACAGTTATAATAATCGTATCAGAAAAGTTGATGCGACAACAGGCATCATTACTACGATCGCAGGAGAAGGCACGGCGGGTTATGGAGGAGACGGGGGAGATTCAACAGCAGCCGTCTTAAACCGTCCGCATGGCGTTTCAGTGGGCCAATCGGGAGATATATATATTGCTGATTCCTCTAACAACCGCATACGGAGAATTGATGGCGTCTCCGGTATTATTACAACCGCGGCGGGGAACGGTATACGCGGATATGCGGGGGACGGCGGGCCCGCGACGGCGGCGCGATTAGCGAATCCCTGGAGTCTCTTTGTTGACAGAGTAGAAAATATATATATAGCTGATTTCCAAAATTTTCGTATCCGAAAAATAGATGCGGCGACCGGCATCATCTCAACCGTGGCCGGGAACGGGATAGCCGGGTACGGTGGTGACGGCGGGCCGGCCACATCGGCAAATCTTTACGACATACGTGGAGTTACCGTGGATTCCTTGGGTGATCTATACATCGCTGATGCTACCAACCACCGCATTCGCAAGGTCGATGCAGCATCCGGCGTTATTACCACAATGGCGGGGAACGGTTCAGTCGGATATAAAGGAGATGGGGGACCTGCCGATGCAGCAAGCGTTTACTGGCCTTATGGAGTCCATGCTGATCTTGATGGAAATATCTATATAGCTGAAGTAGGCAACCACCGCATTCGAAAAGTTGAGGCCGGCATTATTACTACTGTGGCAGGGAACGGCTTTGCCGGCCACCTCGGGGATGGTGGGCCTGCAACGGCAGCCGGCCTGTATGGCCCGAATAGCGTCATTGAAGACGCCTCGGGTAATATATACATAGCCGATTTTGCCAATCATCGCGTCCGAAAGATTGATGCCATAACGGGAATCATTACCACAGTTGCAGGAAATGGTAATCCCGGATATGGTGGTGACGGTGGGCCCGCCACTTCCGCTCACCTGTTCTATCCAGCAGATGTGTCAGTAGACGTTTCAGGAAACATATATATCGTAGATTTGAATAACTACCGTATACGGAAGGTAGATGCAGCAACGGGCATCATCACGACCGTGGCGGGGAACGGGTTTGCCGGTTACTCGGGAGACGGAGGACCTGCCACCTCGGCGAGCCTGAACTATCCAAGTGGTATTTCAATTGATACCTCAGGAAATCTCTATATTGCTGATGCCAGTAATCATTGCATTCGGAAGGTTGACTCGGCAACCGGCGCCATAACGACAATCGCGGGCGATGGGACTGCAGGATATGGCGGTGACGGGGGCCCATCTGCTTCGGCATTACTAAACAACCCGCATGGCGTTTCAGTTGACACCGCAGGGAATGTGTACATCGCTGATTCTTATAATCATCGCATTAGAACAATTGCCGCAGAAACCGGAACCATAGCTACAGTAGCGGGAAATGGGACCGCCGGCTATGGGGGAGACGGTGGATCTGCCACGTTGGCAAACGTAAATTATCCGGAGGGTTTATCGACAGACACGAAGGGGAATCTCTATATCGCTGATACGAATAACAATCGTATCCGGAAGGTTGACGCAGCAACAGGCATCATCACGACCGTGGCAGGGAACGGCTTATGGGATTATCACGGAGATGGCGTGCCTGCCACGTCAACAAGCCTATACTCTCCCAGCGGTGTCACCGTAGATGCCATGGGGCATATCTATATCGCTGATACTTCCAACCGTCGAATCAGAAAGGTAATTGCTGAGATAAAACCTGTCGGCACAATAAACATCAATTCAGGTTCGCCATATACCAATATGGTTGACGCTACGCTGGCCTTCACTTGTTCCAGTCCTGCAGGTGACTGTACCGAGATGCAGCTTTCAAACGATAATATTGCCTGGTCGACTTCTGAAGTATTTGCGACGAGCAGAGCATGGACGCTTACGACTGGTGAGGGAATAAAAACGGTTTATGTAAAGTTCAAGGATAATGCCGGTGAGTGGTCGAATGTGTATAGTGATTCAATTATTCTCGACACGATTGCGCCGGCAGTTGCCATTACGTCTCCAACGTCAGGAGTAACCAATGAAAATACACCGCTTTTGACCTATACTGTCAGTGAAGGAACAGTGACGGTCAAAGTGGATGGCATGGTTGTCGGCAAATCATCTGGAGAGAGTCTTGACCTTCTTGCTGAAGGCTTGCATACCGTACGGGTGGAGTCTAGAGATAGTGCCGGCAACACTGGATTTGACGAAGTGTTTTTTACCGTTGATGCGCCTCCAACGGTAACGATTCACTCTCCCACAGCAGGACCGACCAATGACAACACGCCGTTACTGGCCTATACCGTCAGCAACGGCACGGTTGTTGTAAAGGTTGATGGCGTAATAGTGAGTAGCGTGTCAGGAGACAGTCTCGATATGCTTTCTGATGGTTCTCATGCCGTACAGGTAGAAGCAACGGATACGGGTGGAACAGGCATTGCTGTGGTGGCCTTTGCCGTAGATACTGTTGCGCCAGCCGTATCAATAACTTCCCCTACGAGTGGCACAACGATCGACAATCAGCCCCTGCTGACGTACTCGATGAGCGAAGGGATGGTGACAGTCACGGTGGATGGCGTTATCGTCAACAAGGTTTCGGGCAGCCGTCTCGACACGTTATCGAATAGTTCGCATACAGTGCGCGTGGAATCAGCTGATGCTGCAGGTAATATCGGTTTTGCCGAGGTGACCTTTACGGTTGATGCGCCAAGCGGATTTTTCGATGACCTGGAAAACGGCACGGTCAAATGGCAGAGCAGCACGGGCCTCTGGCATGTTGTGAATTCTTCAAGCAACTATCCGCAGAGCCACAGTCCTACCCATAGCTGGTGGTACGGCCAGGACGCAACGGGGAATTACACCACAGGTACCACGAACAGCGGCGAGATCGTAACGCTTCCATTCACTGTACCGACCAGTGCCAAGCTGACCTTCTGGAGCTGGGAGCAGACTGAAAGCAGCTCGACCTATTACGATACCAGAAAAGTGTATATATCGACCAACAACGGCAGCACTTGGACCCAAGTATTCCAGTCCACGGACAATACAGCGACCTGGCATCAGGTCACGGTGGATCTTGCAGCCTATGCAGGTATGAGCGCGAAGCTCAAGTTCGCGTTCAATACGGTCGATTACATTGCGAACGGCTACCGCGGCTGGTATGTCGACGACGTCAATGTTACAGGATCGTCAACTCCGCCGCCGAGCGGCAATACGAAGAACGAAGGCTTCGAGACCGGCAATCTCTCTTACCTTCCCTGGCTCACAAGCGGCAACGGCCTCTGGACCGTAAAAACCGTAACGAAGCACGGCGGTCTCTATGCGGCTGAAGCGCCGGTATCCATCGGGAACAGCCAGAGCGCTTCGTTAGAGGTTACGCAGAATTGTGCGGCAGGGAATGTCACGTTCTGGTACTCGGTCAGTTCTGAAGCGAACTGGGATTATCTGCGATTCTATATAGATGGAGTGCAGCAAGGGTATTGGTCTGGAACGGTTCCCTGGTCTCAGGTGAGCTATACGGTAAGTGCCGGGGCTCATACATTCAAGTGGGTATATTCCAAGGATGGATCTGTCTCTAGTGGCTCTGATACTGCATGGGTAGATGATATATCCATTCCGATTCCGTAGTGGATATATACAATACGCTGAAGGTGATCACATGATTACAGCCATGGCGAGCGATCCAGCAGGGAACGAATCTACGGCTACCCGAGCTGTTACCTCGAAGGCAAACAAATGTATTGCAAGAAGATGTGCTTGTACATGATATTTTCAGGAAAACCGTATATCGATATGAAGTTTAGTCCCGACAGGAGATGGTGTCATCGGAACTAAGCACTTGTGCGTAAATTACCGCAAGGAGGAATGAGATGCTAAAGATAACGAACCAGGCAAAAGAAAGCCGGAATATTCTCGCGACGGTGTTCGCTATTCTCGGCTCGATCATGGTCTTGACGCTCTTTCCCGCAGGCGCGTCAAGCCAGACCTGTCCCGAACGAATCATGCCTGAATTAAGCGGTTATTTTGAGTTTGCCGGCAATGACATCGGTGAAATAGTAACTGCAGAGGCAGACCCGGAAACGCAAAAGGTCCACATTTACTCGAACCTTCGCGGAAAGCTATCAATTCTCTTTGAGGATCATTGGCCACCCTCTCTGAATAACCGTGGTGATGTGGTCTGGGTGCAACATGACCAAATCATGAATGATAATATCTATGGACTCATATTTAATGAACCTGCCCAGCTGACGTATGATGGGTTCTATACGAATGCCGCCCCATCCATAGGGGGTGCCGGCGAGGTTGTCTGGTCTCAATATGATACCGGGACAGGGTTTTATCAAATATATTCAGCAACACGAGGTTATCTCACGACGGATCCTGCCGATCATTTCCAACCTTCAATCAATGGCCGTGGTGACGTTGTATGGGGGCAGTCGGACGGCACATACACCCAGATCCACGGGATCATCGCAGGAGAGCATGTGCAGATAACGTTTGATATGGCTGACCATTGGGTTTCAGCACTCAATGACTCGGGAGAGGTCGTATGGGCACAGGCTGACGGCACGGGCAACACGCGAATCTTCTCGAACACCCGGGGACAGTTGACCTTCGACTGTCCCGCCGGTGGGAACCATGTCCAGCCCCAGATCAACAATTGCGGGGACGTTACCTTTGCCAAAGTCGATCCGTTATTCTCCGCGGAATTGTATCGAATTGGCAGTAATACACCCTGCGGCTTGGAGCCCGAACCGAATGACAGCCAGAATGAGGCAGCATCCATTGTCAATAACGATTCCTTGACCGGTACGGTGAACGCCACGACAGACGCCGTTGAATGGTACGCATTCACGGCGAACGCCGGTGATCCGTTCCGTGTTTTCGTTCATTGGTATTCGGCAGCGCCGAATCAGTTGCATGTCGAGCTGCTCGACAGCAGTGCCCAGGTATTGGCGGCCGCGGCAGAAACGGATACGCCGAAGACCATCAGCAGCACTGCTCCGTATACGGGGACCTATTATATCCGGTTGACTTCACAGACTGGCAGTTTTGGCTATACCGTGTCACTCCTCCTCGGTCCCAGGGAAAGAACTTGTCCTGAGCAGGTCTCGCCTGCGATCTATGATTGGTATGTTTATTCATCGGGCAATGATATGGGTGAGGTGGTCTGGAACCAGTATGATCCCGTGACGGGATATTACCAGATTTTTTCCAGCATACGCGGACAACTCACCTTTGAAGCTGTTGAACATTACATGCCTGCTGTTAATAATCGCGGCGATCTTGTCTGGCGCCAGGCTGATTACTCCCCTGGCGGATCGATAAATGATATTTACGGCATTATTTCGGGAGAGCGCGTGCAATTGGCAACGGGTGCCTCGGGCTCTCCCGCCATTAACGATGCCGGTGAAGTGGTTTGGTTTCAAGATGATCCTGAGCCAGGCAATTATCAGGTGCATTCCACTACCCGAGGTGTCATTGCTACCATCGAAGGCAGGCCGGTTTACCTTTCGATCAACAACCATGGCGATGTTGTTTGGGATTATGACTTCCTAAAGAGCCAGATAAAGGGGATCATTTCCGGACAATTTAAAGAGGTCACGGCTGATCGGGAGGAAAGTCATAGATTCCCTTCGATTAACGATGAGGGAGAGGTGGTTTGGATACAGTCAGACGGCGGGCCGCGCATTTTTTCGAACCAACGAGGCCAACTGACCTCAGGGTGTCCTGCCGGTATCGAGTACAGAAGTACGAAGGTGAACAACTGCGGCGATGTTATATTTACGAATGATACAGGGTACGCCTCCAGGTCTGCAGTATACCAGACGAAAAGCAACACGCCCTGCAGCAAGGAGACAGAGCCGAACAATACGAGCGCAGAAGCTTCGCCCATTGCATATGCCGCAGGAATGCCGGGAACGCTCGACGCAGTAGCAGACGCCGAAGACTGGTACACAGTGACGGCACAAGCAGGGGAAATCATTGCTGTATCCGTTCACTGGAATGCGCTCTCGCGGAATCAGTTGAATCTTTCACTTCTCGACAGCAGCCTGCTTGTTCTCGCCAGTGATTCCTCTGGTGAAACGCCGAAGACCATGACGGTGTCTGCTCCGTACACCGGGACTTACTATATACAGTTGACAGCCCCTGAGGGCAGTTTTGGCTACGCTATCTCAGCGGACGTCGGTGGCTACGCTCTGCCGGAAGTGAGTATTGTTTCTCCAGCAGTAAGTGCCACGGATGACAGCACGCCCACGTTGATATATGCCGTTAGTGGTGGCTCTGTCACGGTGAAGGTTGATGGCACTGTCGTGTCAAAAGTATCTGGTGATAGTCTGGATCCACTGTCGGACGGCAGCCACACTGTTCTTGTAGAGGCTATGGATTCGGCAGGACATACGGGACGTGATGTGGTCATGTTTACCGTCGATACCGTGCCGCCTGCGGTCAGTATTGATCCGGTAACGACGCCGACAAACCTGGGCAGCCAGACGATTACCGGCACGAGGGAAAGTGAGGCAGCGGTGACCGTAGCCGTTGATACGGGAGCGACTGTCGGCACTATATCATATCCTGCTTACACAAAATGGGAGTGCGAGATCACAAACCTGGTGACAGGAGCAAACACGATAACGGTTAAGGCGGCGGATAGGGCGGGAAACACTGCCACGGAAACGGTGATTATCACGAATGACGCCGTGCCGCCTGCAGTCACTATAGACCCGGTCACGACTCCCACCAATGTGAACAGCCAGACGTTATCAGGTACCATGGAGTCCGGCGCATTGGTGAACGTTGCAGTGAGTACATCGGGAACGCCGGGCATGGTAACGTATCCGTCATCAACGACCTGGAGTGTCACGATAAATGGCCTGGTAGAGGGAACGAATGATGTCACGGTTACCGCTACCGACTCAGGGGGGAACAGTGCCAGTAAGATCACATCGATCACCTACGACGTCACGCATCCGGCAATTAGTATAGACACGGTAATAACACCGACCAATGTCAACAGCCAGACTATGACTGGAACGAGAGAGGCCGGTGCGACGGTGAGCATTGCAATAAGCACTGCTGCAACGGTCGGTACGGTGACCTATCCCACGGCGGCTATCTGGAGCTGTGATATCAGCGGCCTCGTCGAGGGAACGAACGACATTATGGTCACGGCGACCGATGCAGCAGGGAACAAGGCAACTGCAACGACCGACATTGTTTATGACATCACGCCGCCGATGGTCAGCATCAGCGCGGTTCGTTCACCGACGAATGTAGACAACCAGATGCTCACCGGGACCAGGGAAAGCGGAGCAACCATGGCAGTCGCGATAGATACGACCGCAGCGGTTGGTCCGGTGACCTATCAATCAGGAAATGTTTGGATCTGTCTTCTCTCTGGGCTGGTTGCGGGACCGAATACGATCACGGTCACGGCAACGGACGCAGCAGGGAACAGCGCCGCGGCATTGGCAAGTATTGCCTATGATGTGACGGCCCCGAACGTTGCCATAACATCACCAGCCTATGGCTTGACCAATGACAATACGCCCTTACTCACCTATACGGTTAGCGACGGGTTGGTAATCGTGAAAGTGGATAGTATCATTGTTTCCAAAGTATCCGGAGATTCCCTCGACGCGCTGAGCGAGGGAGACCATACCGTGCGAATAGCGGCAACTGACAGTGCGGGCAACGTCGGATATTCGGGAGTGAGTTTTACCGTCGATACCACGCCGCCGACCATCGGCATTGGCCCGATTTCCTCACCGACGAATGCGAACAGCCAGACGATAAGTGGTACGAGAGAAGCGGGATCAGTGGTTAGTGTGTCAGCAAACACCACGGCAACGGCAGGTGCAATCACCTATCCGACGGCCACAACCTGGAGCTGCACTCTCAGCGACCTGGCAGAGGAGGCCAATGGCATTACCATTACTGCCACGGATGAGGCTGGAAATAAAGCCACTGCATCGGCGAGCATCCTGTATGACTCCGTAGCGCCTGTTGTCACCCTGTCATCACCGGCAGCGGGGTATCACAACATTTCGGATCCGCAGCTTCAGTACAGCGTGACGGAAATAAATACGGTAGCCAGTGAGGTTGTCAAGCTCAATGGTTCCGTCGTTTCCGTGGCGAACGGTAGTGCGTTCAGCCTCGCCGACGGCACGCATACTGTCAGGGTAGAGGTCACGGACGAGGCGGGGAATACGGGATTCGCTGAAGTGAGTTTCACCGTCGATACGGTGCCGCCGGCAGTCAGCTTTGACTACATAAAAATGCCTATAAAGGAATCAACGCAGACGATGACCGGAACGAGGGAATCCGGGGCCACGGTGACCATATCGGTGCATACTTCTGCATCGCCGGGAACGGTCGCGTATCCATCGTCGACGACCTGGAGCTGCACGGTGACCGGTCTGGTGAAAGGCGATCATACGATAACGGCCACGGCCCATGACGCCGCAAACAATAATGGGACGGCATCGCTGGTGATAACGTCGAAAGCACGGTGAATGTTATCGGGAAAGATTTTTGAAGAGCGGGGGGGGGCGGCGATGAGCCCCCCTGTTTCTTCGCCCTCTCTGCCGGGCCATACTCGATATTGACTCCCGGGAAGTCATGTGGTAAAACATAGTATTCTTTTCAAACCAGGTTTGATATCCAGGCGGGCTGCATGGGGCATGTAAAGGGCAAATATAAAAAGGGGACGTTCATCCCCATGCCGATCAAGATCGCCTTCCTCGCGATCGTCGCGGTATCGGCCATCACGTTTTTCCTGCTCTTCCCCCCGCTCCTTGCTGAAGACCTCAAGGTCCGCATATGGATCGGGATGCTCCTGAGCATCCTGGCCGGACTCGTTGCCTCGGCCATGCTCCTCATCATCTACCAGGCGCGCAAGGAGGCGATGTTTTCGAGAAGCCTGATGGACAAGGTTGCCTCGCAGCGCCAGGACCTCCAGACCCTCTTTGCCATTTCGAAGACCATTACGACGACCATGCAGTTCAAGCCGCTCCTCAACCAGATCATCGAAATTCTGATGCCCATTGTCGATGCACGGAGCGGCGTGCTCTGGCTGATCGACCAGCGCAAGCTTCTGAAATGCTGGGAGGAAACGGAGTGCACGAAGACAAATTGCCCTGCCTATCAGAGCTCGGACCTCCGGTGCTGGTCATTCGGCAAAACCCGGTGCTTGACCCATCTGGACGCCGAGACAACGCTGTCCGAGAATCTCGCCGAGAGCTGTCTCAAGTGCCCGGTGCTGTCGAGTGTCACGCTGAAAGTAGCGGCCTCGGTGGGATTGATTCCCGGTATGAACGAGCCTTCGGTCATGACCCTCGGCGACAGCTTGTGCAAGAATGTATTGCTCCAGAGCCCGCATATCTCGGTCTTTCATTCCTATCCGACGCCTGATGCAGATACCGAACATGCCTGTTTCAAACAGGTTGAATGGTCTTCCCAGGATATGTTGGGGAATTACCAGAGGCCGAAGATGGTGCAGGCCAAGAGCTGTTTCGACGAAGTGGTTTCGTCGCCGATCACCCGGATCGGTATGGCGCTGGTGACGCGAAACCAGATCCACGGCCTTCTCTGCCTGGGTCTGGACCGGGAACACTTTGTGACCGAGGACGAGGC